>NZ_JBALPC010000028.1:55416-64577 GCF_036965225.1 Bacillus sp. JJ1474
GAATAATTTCTCATTCAAGATTAGAACCGTATTTTTACTGTTCAAAGGAAAGAGAAAATTGTAGAGAGGAATTGGCAATGAGAGATTTTTTACTAGAATGGTTTCCAAATAATCCAATACTTGCTGTCCTCGTTAGTTTAATAATAAATATGATTGTTGCTATATCAGGCATTTTGCCCAGCGTTTTTATTACTGCAGGAAACATTGCCTTTTTTGGTTTCGAAATGGGGCTCTTGGTCTCCGTTGCGGGAGAGGCAGCTGGAGCAATTGTAAGTTTTGTCTTATACAGAAAAGGATTAATAAAGCTTTCACCTAATATAAAAAAATCAAAGTCTAAGCTTTTATTAAAGTTGAAGAATACAGCCGGAGCAGAAGCAATATTTCTTGTACTTGCCCTTAGAATTTTTCCGTTTATTCCTTCAGGCGCTGTAACACTTGCAGCTGCATTCAGTAAAATGGGGCTGTTATCGTTTTGTGTCGCAAGCACATTAGGGAAAATACCATCTCTATTAATAGAAGCATACTCGGTTGACCAAGTGTTATCGTTAAAATCAGAATGGCAGATTACCATTATTCTTCTTATCATCTTAACAAGCATCTATTTTTTTATGCGAAAAATGAAACAATAAAAAGTAAGAACAATCAAATTTGATTGCTCTTACTCTTTTATTGTTTATAATATCAGCGTAATCCATCTAATTTTAACGTTGCAGTTTTGATATAATCTAAAATATTTATTTTCAGCTAATACGCAATGAAATAAAAATTTTCAAATTTAATTGAGGTGAGAAAAATTTCAATTTTACGTTCCATTCGAAAAATTTATCAGTTTTTTGTGGATATACCTATTAAAGATGGGACAGTTTTGAAAGATCGCTATCAGGTGTTAAGTTTTATAGGTGCTGGAAGCTACGGGATGGTATATCTCTGCAGAGATTTGAAAACAAATGAAAATAGAGTGATTAAACAACTTCGGCCAAGTAAACGGCGAAATAAAAAAGAAGCAGCGATGTTTGAAAATGAAATCTCAGTATTAGGTACGCTAAACCAAAAAAATATGCCAGTTTTATATGAAGCTTTTTCAAGTAATGGATATTTTTTTTATGCAATGAGTTTTATTGAAGGGGATAATCTGGAAGACGAACTTTTCATTAGCAAAAAAACGTATAGCGAGAAAGAGTCACTCTTTATTCTTGTCCACTTACTCGAATTAGTAGATGACCTTCACAATAAAGGCATTTATCATCAGGATTTGCGTACCGCTAACATTCTTCTAAAAAACAAGGAACCTTTTTTGATTGATTTTGGTTTATCTAAGCAAAGAGACTCAATTAATCAGCATAACAAACTAGAAGATATTTTAAAGATGAAACAGCAGGATTACTATGATTTAGGGGACTTGCTTTTATATTTGCTTTATTCAACGTACTCCTCCAAGAATAAAAAAGCTCTCCCCTGGACAGAAGAACTTTCTTTAAAAAAGGAAACCGTTAATTTACTGAAAAAATTACTAGGAATACACGAACCTTATACAAATACTATTGAAATTTCAAAAGGTTTATATGCCGCAATAAATGCGCAAGAAAAAGAAAGTTAATTGTATAGAGTAAAATTAGCTGCTGCTTCGTCCTTTACGTTTATAGCGGTGGCTTCCACTCATTGGAAATGATTTGTACCGTCTGCTGCTACTGCTTCCGCGACGATAATTGCGGTGTCTTCGCTCGCTGCTTCCTTGAGAAAGATGTTTGACCATTTTCAATATTTTTTTAAACATATATTACCTCTTTTCATCTATTTTAGTAAGGCTTAGGAGGATACGAGTTTAAAACGTAATATTTAAAGGATAGTCTAAAAATTTTGCTCGCATACCCCACAGGTATTTCAGATATTGAATTGAACAGAGCCTTTTTTAAAGCTTGCCGTTCGTTACTATTTAATTAATTGTTTTTCTGCTATTTTTTTAACTTCTAAATAATGAATTTGATGACCATCGATATTGTGTACTTTGAAATTATAACCTTCGAATTCTAGTTCTGAACCAGTCTTAGCATCAAAGTTTTGAGTCAAGAACCATCCACCTATTGTGTCAACATCCTCATGAGATAAATCGGTTCCCAATAAATTGTTAACATCCTCTATGAGTAATTTGGAATCTAAAATAAAATGGTTTTCGTTTAACATTCGAATTGCTGGCACTTCATCTTCATCAAATTCATCTCTAATTTCTCCGACAATTTCTTCAATAATATCTTCAACAGTTACTAAACCAGATGTACCACCATATTCATCCATTAGGATGGCAATATGGATCCGTTCTTTTTGCATTTTTACTAACAAGTCATGGATTGGGACATTTTCGATCACACGAATAACGGGATTTATGAATGTCTCTAATTTATAGTCTTCATCTGCATTTTTGTTTATAAGATTAGTCGTTAAGAATTCTTTCGCATTAATAAAGCCTAGAATATTGTCTTTATCACCATTAACAACTGGGTATCTTGTATAATGTTCGGTCCCAATAATATTCAATATATCGTTAAAGGTATCGTCAATTGAAATCGTCACGATTTCCGTTCGCGGCACCATGATTTCTTTCGCAATTCTTTCGTCAAATTCAAAAATATTGTTCACGTATTTTAGTTCATTTTTATTAATTTCCCCACTCTTATAACTTTCGGATAATAAAATTCGGAGTTCTTCTTCCGTGTGAGCTACTTCGTGTTCTGAGGCAGGTTTTATACCAAAAAGTCCAACAAGGACACGTGCTGAACCATTTAGAAACCAGATGAACGGATACAGCAATTTATAAAACCAGATGATCGGTGTGGATAGTAAAAGTGTAACTGCCTCCGCTTTTTGAATAGCAACGGTTTTTGGTGCTAGTTCCCCAACAACAACATGAAGGAATGTTACAAGAGCAAATGCAATACCAAATGATAATACATTTGTAATGGACTCACTTAACTCAAAATAAGCAAACAATGGGTGCAATAGCTTTTCAACTGTCGGTTCACCAAGCCAACCTAAACCTAACGCAGTAATCGTGATTCCCAATTGGCAGGCTGATAAATACTCATCTAAGTGAGTGACGACTTTCTTAGCTGCTATAGCACCCTTTTTTCCTTCAGCGATCAGTTGATCAATTCTGGAAACACGGACTTTAACAATAGCAAATTCAGTCGCTACAAAAAATGCGGTTAATATAATTAATAGTGCTATCAATAATAAATTTATTACATCCAATATAATCCTTGACTCGTCTAGGATACGAGTAAGGAGACACCTCCTAATAGGTTAAGATTTTATGAAACTCCACTATCTTATTTATTCTTCTTTGCTATTTCCTTGAGTCATCACTATCATTTAACTAAGCAATAAAAGCAATGTTTGTATCAGCGACAAACTTTCATGTGAAATTTTTTTCTTCATTTCTTCGAATTTCTTTTGATCAGTCTTCTCAAGTTGAGCAAGAACCTCAGCAACTTCTTTTTCCAAACCTTTAATTTTCAGTCGTAAGTCTAATACGTCAACCTCTTCTGAAAATTTATCTATGCACTCTTTTTTAATTTCCTCCAATGACATACCTTCTTCTTTGCGCTTTTCAATGAAGTGAATACGTTCTATTGAAGAATGATCATAGTACCGGTAATTAGAAGGAGAACGTTCTGCTTTTAGTAAACCAAGATTCGTATAATGGTCGATCGTCCTCTTAGTGACGCTGGCCTTCTCTGCCAATTCTCCAATTCTTAACTTCTCAGTCCCAACGTAATCCCTCCAAACTATAACGTTATGGTTATGTTATAATCATACAATTAAAATTAATAGTTATCAACTATTTTGAAATAAGAATAAGAGATTCACAGTTTGAAAATATTTCTGCTTGTCAAACTTATTCACACCTATTTTCGTTTGCTGGAATTGAAAAAAAGACTAACTCGAGGTTGTAGTATAACAACTTTTCGAGTCAGTCTCTTTCTCTTTATTCCCTATTTATAATAAATTGGACGAAAAGAGCAGCAACAAAGTACCAACAACAAAACAATAGTATGCAAAATATTTTAAATTCCCTTTTGCCATAATCCCCATAAACCATTTCATAGAGAAGTATGTCATGAATAATGTAGCAATAAAAGCGATTAAGTAAGGTACAGCCAAAGTGCCGATATCTGGACTACTTATCAAATCCGAAACCCCTAACACCATGCCGCCTAAACTCACCGGGATATAGAGCATAAATGAAAAACGTAAAGCTGTATCTTGTTTCATGCCGACTACAATCGATGTTATTACTGTTGCTCCGGAACGACTAATTCCAGGAACAAGGGCAACAGCTTGAGCAAACCCAACAATTAATGCATCTTTGATGGATAAATCCCCATCTCTTTTCATCCCCCGAAGGTTACGAATCAGCCAAAGTGCTACTCCAGTAATTAACAAGGTGATCGCAATTGTATGTAGTGAAGTTAGATACTTGGCAATGATGTCATTGAACAGTAAACCTAGCACGGCTGCAGGGATTGTGCCAATCACAATATAAAGAACAAACATAAAATCAGATTTATATGCTTTTTCTTTCGTACGAATAAATTGGAGCGTATTCACCATTAAACGCTTAAGGTCTTGGCGAAAGATAAAGCAAATGGCGAAAAGTGAAGCTGTATTTGTTAGAATTTCAAATACTAAACCTTTCTGTTCAATCCCTAATAATCTCTGTCCAATGATAAGATGACCGCTTGATGAAACGGGAATGGGCTCAGTAACACCTTGAATCAAACCTAATATTAAGTATTTTATGATGATTAGAAACTCATCTGCATTCATAAAACCTATGTACCTCCAAAACTGTTAAATGCTTCTTCTCCTAGACTATACTTTAAAAATTAGGTTCGTAAAGTGTTTTATTAAATTTCCCGAAAATTTGGATATAATAGGTAACATTATTCTAAATCGCTAACTATACTTACAATGATATTAAATTAATCCCAACATCATATTATTGGATTTTCAGCCATTTAGTTGTAATATTCATATAAGGAAATTTTAGTCGGCCATAGGGAGTGAGATTGGTACATGTCGTTGTTCGAAAAAAGATGGTTTAAAAGTATGGTTGGAATCATCTTACTTTTATTAATTGTATTTTTATTAAATGAGAATCAGTTTATCTTAACTCCAATCGTTGTTTTGATAAAAACGATTTTTTTGCCTTTTGTTGTCGCAGGTATTTTGTTTTATTTATGCCGTCCTTTAGTAGCATGGCTAGAAAAGAAGAAAGCTCCACGATGGATTGCTATTTTAGCTGCTTATCTTGCCATCATTTTGTTTGTATACGGCGTTATAAAGTTGGTTGGACCAGTCATCAATGACCAATTAGAACGATTTGTCGATAATTTGCCAGCGATGGTTTCCACCGTAACTGATTGGATTAAATATGTTCAGGAAAATCGGGCTACTTTTCCAGACTTCGTTCAAGAGGCATTGCTTACTGCGAGTGCAGATTTAGAATCCCGAATTGAATCCAATATAGGGAATATTGCTAATGGAATTCTTGGTATTTTCGGATTGATTGGCGGGTTTATCAATACGATCTTCTATCTTGTACTTGTTCCATTTATTTTATTTTATATGTTAAAAGATAGTCATCGATTTGCACCGAGTGTGGCTGTTTTGTTCCCACAGTCTAAAAAAGAACATGTGAAAAACATATTAAAAGAAATGGACAAGACCATCTCTACCTATATACAAGGACAAATGCTCGTCAGTGTCATTGTCGGGGCGCTTTTGTTCATAGGCTACTTAATTATTGGACTGAACTATTCACTTGTTTTAGCAATGTTCGGGATGTTTACAAACGTCATTCCGTTTTTAGGCCCATATATTGCAGTCATTCCTGCATTCTTAGTCGCATTATTTCAAGATCCTATCATGGCTCTTTACGTAGCAATTATCATGTTAGTTGCGCAACAAATAGAAGGAAATATCATTTCCCCGAATATCATGGGGAAAACACTAAACATCCATCCTTTAACAATCATTGTGTTAATTTTAACAGCAGGAAACCTTATGGGGATTATCGGGGTAATCTTTATCATTCCAGCTTATTCCATAGTAAAGGTACTTGTCATAAATATTGTTAAGATTTTTAAAACAGAATAATAGATAAGGAAAAGCCGACTTTCTCACAACCAAGAATGTCGGCCTTTTTCAACTTACTCTAAGCTTTTAATACCAAGCCTTTCATAAGCTCTATCTCTAGCAAGATTATGTGACTGCCATGATTTACTTTGTAAATATTCTCTTTCAGCTTTGCGCTGCTTTAGCAAAGCTTCTAATCCTTGAACATCCGGCTGCTTTTCATAAAGCTCAATTAATCCCATGATTCCCGTTGCAGATAAGCTGTTCAAATACTGAATATCGATTTTCCCTGTAGTCTCAAAGCGAGCCATATTTTGATCAACAACGATTTTATCGATATTTACGATATTTAGCCCCGCATAATAAATAAGTGCTGCAATGAAATAAAAACGGAATAACGATAGCCTCTCAATCCAGATTTTCACAAGAGTATAGGCAAAGATGACCATAAGGAAAATCATAAAGGAATGTGCGAGAACCCGAGTTAATGTGAATCCATAAGCATCCTCATACATCGTTAATCGCATGAAGGCGGATATAAGAAGGACCCCGCTCGATAGCACAAGAATGGTTAAGGCCAACTTAATTGTTTTCCTCAAAATTCCTGCAACATTTTTAGTTAAATTGATGACCCCAGTCGTAACAGTTAGATTGATCAATGTGACAAAGAGCAGTTCAAAAAATCCGCGGCGCGCATATTCTGCGTACGTATAGCCTTCATCAAGAGTCCCACTGAAAAAGTACTTGAATTGGACGGCAACGAATAATACATAGACTAAATCTAGAAGCAGCAAAACAGTCAGTGTAATAATTCCATCCACTCCAAACGGCTTAAGGGCGCCATCTCTCTGGATAATATGGATGTTCCTTTGCAAGAGTACTTGAAGAAATCCAAAGAAACTGAATGTATATATTAAAATAACTACCGCACGGAAAACATATTCTCCCCTAAAGTTGAACAAACCAGGGATACTATTTAAAAGCCTTTCAAATTGAGTATCTGCGGACATAAGCAAATTCAATATGATAAATAAAAAGGGGAAGGAGATAGCTACGCCAATCAGAACCTTTTTCCACACAACATTTTGTTTTTCGTTGCTTCCTCGTCTTGTCAGCTTGGCAGCATATTTAGTGAATAGTGCACTATACCGAATTCCGTCAATCAGGCGTTGTAACGTGTAAATGACGAAATACAAGTTACTCCATTCTATTTTTTTCGGTGAAGTGATTAAGGCAAGATGGAAGATAACAAGGGCCGGTATCACAAGAATATTCAACGCATAAAAAAGTGCTGTATCATACAGATAATAGCTTGCTGCTAAAAGCCATATTGCGATTAGTACTAGATAGCCGAACCGCTGGTGCGAAAAGGAAAACGACCGAAACCTCCAGAAAAACAGCGCGTAAAAAACAAAAATGAAAACAAAATAGGAGATGCCAATCTGATATCTGAAGAATGCTTCCTCTGCCACAATTCCCAATAAAAAACACAAGAAAAAGAAAATCCAATCTATCCTTTCGATTTTGATTTCCATAATAAAGCCTCCTTTTTATATAGATATTCTATATACATAGTTATTCTATGTACGAAGGTAAAAAAAAGCTCATACAGAAGCTTTTTTCCCCCACCTGTAGCTAATCAGGCAAACTGGGTATAAAAGTAGCGTCATCAGAATACAGATCCCGATAAACGTTTCAGTCAGCAACGGGCTGAACCATTCATGGGGAATGATTCGGAAAACCGTCAGAGCCATTAGCGTTAAATTTGGTATTAACGCCAAGAAAAAGGTCGTTTTCATTAGCTTTCTGCCTTTATGGCCAAACCCTCTGCCAATTTCATAGCCAAGCAACGCCCAGAAAAACAGATAAATACACACAATTAAGATCGGAAAAGATGTTAATTGAACCCATAGGCTTGTGAGCCAGCTCCAGTTTAGCAGATTATGCGCGAGCGTAAGGATAGACCCCCCGGCAAAAAAAAGAATATTAACAGCTATGAACAGCCATTTCATCTTGCTGGGCGTAACGGAAAGTTCTTCTCTCCACATGGCCGCAATCTCTTCGGGTGCTCCGAGCCTTAAATAGATTTGATTGCGCACCTCGGAATCATCCTCTAGCTTGAAAAGCTCTACAAGGAGTTCATTAAGATGATCATCATATTCCTTTAAAATCAACTCTTTTTCGCTATGATTTGCGAGGTGCTTTGCAAGCTCTTCTAAAAACTCATCCTTCAGCCGATCCATGCTTTTTTCTCCCCATCACCTTGTTCATTACGGAAACAAAGTCATTCCATTCACGGGTTTTCTCAAGAAGCATTTCTTTCCCTGCCTCCGTAATACGATAATACTTCCTGGCTGGTCCCTTCTCCTGCTCCTGCCAATAGCATTCAATGTATTCCTGCTTTTCGAGCTTATGAAGGGCTGGATACAATGTGCCTTCTTTAAAAGAAAACTCATTTTCGCTGCGCTTCTCCAGTTCCTTAACAATCTCATATCCATACATATCCCGCTCGCCTAACATTTGAAGAAGCAATAGGGATGAACTTCCTTTGACCAATTCACGATTGAACACTTTATCACCTACCTAGTTATTTTAGGTATATAGAGATTCTACACTTCAGCGGAGAAATTGTAAAGGATCAAATTACCTTAAATCTCCTTAATTTTATTTTCATGGAACACAGCTTTTGTTAAAACTGATGATACTCGGTAACCATGAATAGTTCATGAAATCTACTCTATTAAAGTTAAATAAACTCATCGGTACCTCAACTGCTAATTATAGAAGGCAGCTAATAAGTTCATTAAAATAAGATAGGAGTACCTCTCATATGGCAACTTCAAAACTAAAAAATCCGAGTCATTCATCAACTCGGATTTTTATACGTTTAAGATAGCTCCAAATTCACTTTGAAAATTGTAACTTATTTCAAGTTCTTTTTTATAGGCTGAATATTTTTTATCACATGCCTGGCATGCCCATACCCGGGAAGCCACCCATGCCCATACCTGGAACACCGCCCATGC
>NZ_JBALPC010000029.1:0-68734 GCF_036965225.1 Bacillus sp. JJ1474
GAGGTGCAAGCGGTCATCAGTAGCCGGTTTAGGTGCCCGCTCCTACCAACAATAGTCAACTTCGGTCATCAAACCCAGCCAAATTTTTGGCATCCTTAAAAGGAGAAGTCACAACTTTTTATATACGCCTCGATCATCCATATGAAGGGGAAATCGGTGATACGTATCAATCCCCACTTTTGAAAAGATCGGTTCGACAAACCCGTCCTTTTCTGCTCTTGTTATTTTCATATTAAATTGTCAAACTTGTTTCTCAAATAATAAATTTTCGATTATTTCGCGTTTTACCTTGTAAAAGTGCCTCTTTTCATTCAAAATAACAAGATAAAAATGTAGAAAAGAGATGATTTTGATGCAAACTGATGTTATTCAAGGGAAATCGATAGAAGAATGGGAAAAGGAATACCCGGTGCTTTCAGAAATGACTAAGTTAAAGGAAGTTTTTTGGACGAATCCGAAGTACAAGTCAATCGCGGAGCACTCTTCCATGACGATGGAAGATGTCATCGATGCGGAAGAAAGATTGGCGCGCTTTGCCCCGTACATTGCAAAGGTATTTCCAGAAACGGCGAAGGAAAAGGGATTTATTGAATCACCGCTCTTTCCGATTCCGAATATGGAAACTAGGTTAGAAGAGCTTTATCAACATGTTTTACCTGGAAATTTGTTTTTGAAGGGGGATAGCCACCTTCCGATTTCTGGCTCTATTAAGGCGAGAGGCGGAATTTATGAAGTACTGAAATATGCCGAGGAATTAGCCCTAACACATGAGCTGCTTTCGCTAGAGGATGATTATTCAATATTGGCTGAGCAAAAATATAAAGATTTTTTTTCAGGCTACTCCATTGCTGTAGGTTCAACAGGAAACTTAGGGCTTAGCATCGGCATTATGAGCGCGAAGCTCGGCTTCAAAGTGTTCGTTCATATGTCGGCTGATGCCAAGCAGTGGAAAAAGGATTTGCTTCGCGAAAAGGGAGTAGTTGTCGTTGAGCATGCATCGGATTTTAGTGAAGCCGTTGCACAGGGCAGAAAGCAGGCAAATGAGGATCCGAATATGTATTTTGTTGATGATGAAAGCTCTAAGCATCTTTTCCTAGGCTATTCAGTAGCAGCCATTCGTTTGAAGAAGCAGCTGGAGGATACGAATATTAAGGTGGATGAGGAGCATCCATTATTTGTTTATCTGCCATGTGGTGTAGGTGGAGGGCCAGGAGGAGTCACATTCGGCCTTAAGCTTGTATTCGGAGATAATGTCCATTGTTTCTTCGTAGAGCCGACTCATTCCCCATGTATGCTCCTTGGTTTAATGACGGGACTTCATGATAAAGTAGCCGTTCAGGATTTTGGCATTGATAACAAAACGGAAGCTGACGGACTAGCTGTTGGGCGCCCATCTGAATTTATTGGCAAAACGATTGAAAATAAAATTAGTGGAATTTCAACTGTAGAAGATGAAAAATTATTTTCCTTCCTGACATTGCTTGCTGATACAGAGGGGATTTTTCTAGAGCCATCCGCTCTTGCAGGTTTCTCAACTTATATCGAATTATTACAATCCGAAACGGGGAAAGCATATACGGAAAAGAATCAGCTTCAGTCAAATTTAAACAATGCAGTGCACATCGTCTGGGGAACAGGCGGAAGCATGGTGCCTGAGAAAGAAATGAAGCAATATTACGAAAGAGGAAAACAAACGATAGAATAGGTGTTTTTAAGAAAAAGCAAAGGGGATTAAAACATTGGACGGTAAGTTATATTATAAAGATCCTTATATGAAATCCTTCCGTGCCCATTTACTGAAACAAGAGAAGGATGAGCAGGGCAGATGGTTTGCTGTTTTAGATGAAACAGCTTTCTATCCAACGGGCGGGGGCCAGCCTTATGATACTGGCGCCTTGAATGGTGTGAAGGTTATTGATGTGGAAGAAATTGACGGAGAAATCCGCCATTATTTAGAGGCCGAGCTTGGTGAAACTGCTGACATGGTTGCGTGTGAAATTGATTGGGACAGGCGTTTTGATCATATGCAGCAGCATGCGGGCCAGCATATTTTAACGGCGGCTTTTGTAGAGCTTTTTAATTTTGCAACGATAGGTTTTCATTTAGGAAGAGAAATGGTATCGATTGATTTAGATGTTAGCGAGCTTACAGAGGAACAGGCGATGGAAGCAGAGCTGTTAGCGAATCGAATTGTGTTAGAGGGGCGGCCAATCGAAACGAAATGGGTTTCGGAGGATGAACTTTCCAAATCTCAATTACGGAAGGAACTTGCTGTTACCGAAAATATCCGCCTTGTGATCATTCCTGATTTTGATTATAACGGCTGCGGCGGGACTCATCCGAAATCCACGGCTGAAGTTGGGCCTATCAAAATATTGGATTGGGAACGGCAAAAAAATAAAATCCGGGTTCACTTTGTTTGCGGAGGACGGGTTTTAACCCAGCTCCATCAAAAGCATAAAGTACTCAGGGAGTTGACAGATCTGTTAAATGCACCGGAACAAGATCTTGCGGCAGCAGCTAAAAAGCTAATAGAGAATGGAAAAGATCGCGAAAAGTCATTAGAAGCTATGCAGGAATTGCTTTTGTCCTATGAAGCAAAGGATCTTCTTAGTTCAATAGATCATACAGAAAATAGGAAGATCGTTAATGAAGTTTTTCAGAATCGGTCTATTCAGGATCTTCAGAAGCTAGCCCGATTGATGACTGCTCTTTCTAATGAAGTTATTGTTTTCTTAGTGAATGAAACGGAAAGCAAGCTGCAATTTGTATGTGCAAGAGGCGCCCAGCAGACTGTTAGTATGAAGAGTATTTCAAGTGAGCTGTTTCCTTTAATAAATGGAAAGGGTGGAGGAAACGATCAGTTTGCTCAAGGCGGAGGAGAGAAACTAATAACGGGTGAACTGCTTCTTCAGCATGCAAGGGACAAGGTATTATTGGACGTAAAATAAGCAATAAAATAAAATAACAGTTAATAAAATATTTAGAAAAATCTTATTAAGTGGTTGTCAGTCTGACTCTGTTGTATTACAATCCTAGTAAGGGCTTATGCATTACATTGAATGTTTATGTTAACCACATTAACACCCCATGTAATATCCTTGCTCTGCAGGAGGCATGTTCATGTTTCAGCAAAATACTGTTTATATTATTGGCGACAGTAAGACTTCTTCGAACAATCCGATTATGCAAAAGTATAATGGTTTCTTCATTGGTCTTGTCATCAACCGAGAAACCGACCAAATAGTTGATGCGGAATGTTCATCCACGATTGCATTGACTTCATCTTTTATTAAATCACTATTTGTAGGAAAATCCATCCTAGAAGTGGATCATGTGCTGGAAGAAATTGAACAGCGTTATTTTGGATCATCTCAAAAGGCTTTAATGGTGGCTTTTAAGAATGCGAATATTAAATATACCCAAATAATGAATAAATAAGCTGCTTTTTCTGTTAAACGCAGATGAAACCCAGCTGTTAGAGATGATTATTTTCTCTGGCAGCTGGGTTTTTATTTCAAATACTGTATGTTTCTTCAAAAGAAGTTGTTTTTTGATAAATTCTATTAAACTATAATAGGGGGACATATAAATGAAGCTATACATATCTGTTGATATGGAAGGGATTACAGGTCTGGCTGACTATACACATGTTGATTCTTCCAAGCATAATTACGAGCGAAGCAGAAGGATTATGACTGAAGAGGCTAACTATGTTATTACAGCAGCCTATGACCAAGGTTGTTCAGAGGTATTAGTAAATGATAGCCATTCGAAAATGAATAATCTTCTCATAGAAAACCTCCATCCAGAGGCTCAAGTAATAGTAGGAGATGTTAAGCCTTATTCAATGGTCCAAGGGTTGGATTCAACTTTCGTTGGAGCTGTTTTTGTCGGTTATCATGCAAGGGCTTCCATGAAGGGAGCAATGTCCCATTCGATGATTTTTGGCGTACGCAATATGTATATCAATGACGTGGCAGTCGGAGAGATGGGTCTCAATGCTTATGTTGCAGGCTACTATGGAGTTCCTGTCATTATGGTAGCGGGAGACGACCGTGCCGCATTGGAAGCGGAGCAGCTAATTCCAAATGTAACCACTGCGGTTGTAAAGGAAACGATTACCCGTTCAGCCGTTAAATCATTAACACCTGCAAAAGCAGGCGAGCTTCTAAGAGAGAAAACTGCCGAGGCTCTGAAAAATCGCGATTTAGTGAAACCGCTTGCACCGCCAGATAATCCGCTTCTCAGAATCGAATTTGCCAACTACGGGCAAGCAGAATGGGCTGCTTTAATGCCAGGTACTGAGATTGAAGAAAACTCGACCATCGTCCGTTATCAGGCAAAGGATATTCTTGAAGCCTATAGAGCAATGCTGGTCATGGTTGAATTAGCGATGAGAACATCATTCTGTTAGGAAGTGTTATTAAATGACAACTTACATTGTAAAACGCCTCATTGCCATGCTGGTAACACTTTGGCTAATCGTTACGCTTACCTTTTTTCTCATGCATTCGATACCAGGCTCTCCATTTAACGAGGAAAGGGCTACGAATGAGACGGTTCAAAGGAACCTGGAAAAGTTCTATCACTTGGATAAACCGCTTTATGTTCAATATGGAATGTATTTGAAATCAGTTGCTACATTAGACTTTGGACCTTCAATTAAAAAATCATCTCAAACCGTCAACGAAATGCTTGGAAGGGGATTCCCGGTTTCGTTTGAGCTAGGGATTGTGACTTTAATTGTTGCGGTTCTATCCGGTATCACACTTGGAGTGATTGCTTCCCTTCGTCATAATGGCTTCATTGATTATATGGCCATGACGATAGCTGTTCTCGGGATCTCGATTCCAAACTTCGTAATGGCCACCCTTCTTATTCAACAAGTGGCTGTTAACTGGGGTATCCTTCCTGTTGCTACATGGGTGAGTCCGAAGCATATGATCCTGCCAACGTTAGCACTTGCAACAGGCCCAATGGCCATCATCGCCAGGTTAACGAGAGCCAGTATGCTTGAAGTACTGACACAGGATTATATTAGGACAGCAAAAGCAAAGGGATTGTCACCAGTGAAAATTGTTTTTAAACATGCATTAAGAAATGCACTATTGCCGGTCGTTACAGTATTAGGCTCACTTGCAGCCAGTATTCTGACGGGGACATTTGTTATCGAAAAGATTTTTGCCATCCCGGGCATGGGAAAGTATTTTGTGGAAAGTATTAATCAACGAGACTACCCTGTCATCATGGGGACAACAGTTTTTTACAGCTCAATTCTAATTATGATGCTATTTTTAGTGGACATTGCTTATGGCATCCTCGACCCTCGAATCAAGCTGCATAAAAAGGAGGCGGCCTAATGGAACTAAAAAAACAGCATGATCGACATATTGCAGCAGACATTCCAGATGAATGGTTTGTTCCGAAAAAAAGTAATCAAGCTGAGGCTGAGGCCGTTGTTCGTCCAAGTCTTAGCTACTGGAAGGACGCATGGAGACGCCTATTAAAGAATAAATTAGCCATGGCGGGACTGACCTTTCTCATTTTTCTTGCCTTTATGGCGATATTTGGACCAATCATTTCTCCACATGATGTCACAGAACAAAAGCTCATGAATCAAAATTTGCCCCCTTCAAGTAAACACTGGTTTGGGACAGATGAACTGGGCAGAGATGTATTTTCTCGAACGTGGTATGGAGCTAGAATATCCCTGTTTGTTGGGATCGTAGCTGCCTTAATTGATTTTGCCATTGGGGTTGTCTATGGAGGAATCGCCGGATATAAAGGCGGAAAAACAGACAATGTCATGATGAGAATAGTTGAAATTTTATACGGACTGCCATATTTATTAATAGTTATTTTAATAAGTGTTGTCATGGGGCCAGGTTTATTTACAATTATCTTCGCCCTTACTGTAACAGGATGGATTGGAATGGCCCGGATTGTAAGAGGGCAGGTCCTGCAAATAAAAAACTACGAATTTGTCCTTGCATCTAAGACATTCGGAACGAAAACATCAAGGATTATTAGGAAAAATCTGCTTCCAAACACAATGGGGCCGATTATTGTACAAATGACTTTAACTGTACCATCTGCTATTTTCGCAGAAGCTTTTCTAAGCTTTCTGGGGCTAGGCATTCAGCCGCCTTTTGCTAGCTGGGGGTCAATGGCGAGCGATGGTTTGTCTACTATTCTATCAGGTCATTGGTGGAGATTATTTTTCCCTGCATTCTTTATTTCACTGACTATGTTTTCGTTTAATGTGCTCGGGGACGGACTCCAGGATGCACTTGATCCGAAGTTAAGGAGGTAATCATCATGGAAAAAGTTCTCGAAGTAAATAATCTCCATGTTTCGTTTAAGACATACGGAGGAGAAGTGAAAGCTGTCCGAGGGGTTACCTTTGACTTATACAAAGGGGAAACACTAGCTATCGTGGGAGAATCGGGCTGCGGCAAAAGTGTAACATCACAAAGTATTATGCGCCTTATCCCAAATCCGCCAGGTAAAATTGTGGATGGCTCGATTCTATTTAAAGGAAACGATTTAACTAAATTGAAAGAGCCGGAAATGAGAAATATTCGTGGGGCAGATATATCGATGATTTTTCAGGATCCGATGACAGCTCTTAACCCTACTTTAAAGATTGGCGAACAGATTATTGAAGGGATTTTGCAGCATAAATCCATTTCCAGACAAAAGGCCAAAAAGACAGCATTAGAAATGCTGGATTTAGTAGGCATCCCAGATCCAGAGGAGAGGTTAAAGCATTATCCTCACCAATTTAGCGGGGGGATGAGGCAGCGTATTGTTATAGCAATGGCTCTCGTTTGCCAGCCAGAGGTATTGATTGCTGATGAGCCTACGACAGCACTGGATGTAACGATACAGGCACAAATACTAGATTTATTTAAAGATATTCAGAAGAAAACAGGTGTATCTATTATACTCATTACCCATGATCTTGGTGTAGTTGCCCAAGTGGCTGACCGGATTGCGGTCATGTATGCCGGAAAAATCGTAGAGGCCGGTTCGAGAAGAGAAATATTCTATCAACCGCAGCATCCATATACGAAGGGTTTATTAAACTCTGTTCCTCGTCTTGACTTAGAAGGCGCTGATCTTGTCCCGATAGGAGGCTCCCCTCCAGATCTATTTTCACCTCCGAAAGGCTGCCCTTTTACAGCAAGATGCAGCTATGCGATGGAGGTTTGTGAGCGGGCTTATCCATTTAAAACCCACCTAAGTAATGAACATCAAGTTGACTGCTGGCTGCAGGACGAACGTGCTGTGAAAATGCTGGCAAGTATGAAGTAGGTCAGACCTTTCAGAGGGTTTCTAGCTTTTTAAATAGCCCTAATTGCATATAGCAAGAAGGGTACGAAGGCATGAGACCTTTGAAGGTTCTTTTCTATCAGCGATTATCATATAGCTGAGAATAGTAAAAATGGTCATTAATATTAAAAAGGGGGAAATGGCATGAAAAAGGTTTTATCACTCTTGCTAACAGGTCTATTGATTTTGGTACTTGCGGCCTGTACAGCAAAGCAGGATGCAGGAAAAGAGCCTGTAGAAAAAGAGAAGGATGATGGCAATAAAGAAGAAGAGGTAGTAACTGAAAAGGTTCTTTATTTAAACAATGGCATGGAGCCAACTTCGTTTGATCCTCCAATCGGTTTTGATAATGTTTCTTGGGCTGGGTTAAATAACTTAATGGAAGGGCTGACACGCCTAGGTGAAAGTCATGACCCTGAAGCAGCAACTGCTGAAAAATGGGATGTGTCAGAGGATGGGAAAACATATACTTTCCACATTCGCGATAATGCAAAATGGTCAAATGGCGATGACGTAACAGCAGGCGATTTTGTATTTGCATGGAAACGCCTTTTAGACCCTGAAACAGGATCTCCAGCTGCATTCCTTGGCTATTTCATCGAGGGAGCAGAAGCTTATAACAATGGCGAAGGTTCAGCTGATGATGTGAAGGTTAAAGCAGTTGATGACAAAACTTTCGAAGTAACTTTAATTAGTCCACAAGCTTATTTCTTAAGTGTTATTACAAATCCGGCTTTCTTCCCAATTAATGAGAAGGTAGCAACTGAAAATCCAAAATGGTTTGCTGAAGCAGCATCATTTGTTGGAAATGGACCTTTTAACTTAACAGAATGGCAGCATGACAGCCATTTCGTAATGGAAAAGAATGACCAATACTGGGATGCTGGAACAGTGAAGCTAGACAAAGTTCATTGGGCCATTATCGATGATACAAATACGGAATACCAAATGTTCCAAACTGGTGAGCTTGACGTTTCTGAAGTTCCGGCAGATCTAGCTGAACAAATTCTCTCAGAAGGAAAAGCTAAGGTTGAAGATCAGGCAGGGGATTATTTCTATCGTTTTAACGTAACGATGGAGCCGTTCCAAAACGTAAATATTCGTAAAGCCTTTGCTATGGCCATTGACCAGCAGCAAATTGTTGACTTTGTTACAAAAAACAAACAAAAGCCAGCTTATGGCTTCGTTGCATATGGATTTAATGATGCGAACGGAAAGGATTTCCGTGAAACAGCAGGCGATCTTGTAAAAACAGATGTTGAAGAAGCAAAAGCTCTTTTAGCAAAAGGAATGGAAGAGGAAGGCTATGAGACACTTCCTGAAGTAACAATCACTTATAGCACAAGTGATGCACATAAGAAAATTGCTGAGGCTCTTCAGCAAATGTTTAAGGATAATCTGGGTGTAGAAGTGAAGCTTGCAAATATGGAGTGGAACGTATTTGCGGAAGACCAGAAAGCCTTGAAATTCCAATTTTCGCGCAGTTCTTTCCTTGCTGACTATGCGGACCCAATTAACTTCCTAGAAAACTTCCAGACTGGTCTATCTATGAACCGTACGGGCTGGAGCAATGCAAAATATGACCAATTAATTAAGGATGCAAAAAATGAAGCAGATGAAGCAAAGCGCTATGAAATGATGTACGAGGCTGAGAAAATCCTATTTGAAGAAATGCCAATCGTCCCACTTTATTTCTATAACCAAGTTAATTTAGAGAATGAAGCTGTTTCAGGCATCGTTCGCCATCCTGTTGGATATATGGAACTGAAATGGGCGGATAAAAATTAAAAGCGGAAGCGCCTTGCCCAGGGGCGACAAGCATAAGACGAGCCGGCGAGAAGGTTGCCCTTTAACCTTCTTGTCGGATTGGCTTATGACCTCCGACGTACAGGACGTACTAGTGCCGATGTTGCCACAGGACGCGGCGTTCTTAGTCGGCGAGCCCCTAGGCGCTGGAGCTAGATATCTATGCTAACTTACTTGTAAGTTAAATTAAATTTCAAAAGGGGTGTTCGGTTGAACATCCCTTTTTTTAAAAAGAATATGAAGAAATTTTTATATTTTGATTAAGGAAAGGTCAAATTTTCAGGAAGGATGTGCCAGCATGTTAATAAAACCTCGCGCGTTAAAGGCTGGGGACACCATCGGTATTATTGCGCCAGCCAGTCCGCCAAATCAAGAGAATTTGTATCGTTCTTTCGCTTTCATAGAAGATTTGGGATTAAAGATAAAGCTCGGAAAACATGTTTATGATCAATATGGATATTTAGCTGGAAAAGATGAAGATCGATTAGCAGATTTACATATGATGTTTGCAGATAATGACGTAAAGGCAATTATCTGTGCAGGCGGAGGATATGGGACGGGGAGAATTGCTTCCCATATTGATTACGAGCTTATTAAAAGCAACCCGAAAATTTTCTGGGGCTACAGCGATATTACCTTTTTGCATACGGCTATTCGCAAGCTAGCAGGACTTGTTACTTTTCATGGCCCTATGCTTGCATCTGATATCGGAAAAGTGGATGCAGATCCACTTTCGAAGGAATATTTTAAGCAATTATTCAATCCAACTGAGATCCAATATAACGAAGAAATTTCTCCATTAGAAACTTTAATTGAAGGCAAAGCCAACGGAGAAATAACTGGGGGGAATTTGTCCCTTATAGCGAGCACAATCGGCACCCCATTTGAGATTGATACTAAAGGCAAGCTTTTATTAATTGAAGATATTAATGAAGAGCCTCGTTCTATAGATAGAATGCTAAATCAATTGCATATGGCAGGGAAGCTTTATGATGCAGCAGGACTCATTATTGGTGATTTTAATAACTGTGTTCCGGAAAGGGAGCTTTCTTTATCTCTTGATGAGGTGATACATCATTATGCGCTTTTAGCTAATAAGCCTGCTATTAAGGGATTTAGATTTGGTCATTGCTCTCCGCATATTTCCATCCCTCTTGGTGTGAATGCGGAACTGGATACTGCAAATAAACAATTAATAATCGAAAGTGGCATACAGTAAAATGATTTCGTTCAAAGGGTGCTATGCTTCTGTTCCTTTTGAACTACCTTAAAAGGTGGTATATATGAAAATAGACAAAATTGAGACATACAGGGTAGCAATACCACTTATTAAACCATTCAAAACGGCACTTCGCACTGTGACTACGGCTGAGTCCATCTTAGTAAAGGTCTCATGTGACAACGGAATAATCGGCTGGGGGGAAGCTCCGCCAACTGTTGTCATTACTGGAGAAACTCTTTCAAGCATTGAATCAGCCATTCACCATGTATTAAAGCCATATTTAGAGCAGCAAAGTCTATTAAGCTATGAAACTCTTTTTCAAGGAATTCAATCGATTTTAATCGGAAATTCGAGTGCAAAAGCGGCGATTGATATGGCCCTATATGATTGTCTGTCACAGCAATGCAAGCTCCCGCTTTATCAGTTTTTAGGGGGCCATAAACAGGAAATTGAAACCGACTTTACCGTAAGTGTAAACGGACCTGAAGAAATGGGAGAAGACGCTGTTGCTTATGTTCAGCAGGGCTTTGATGTACTGAAGGTTAAGGTTGGAAAGGATAATGTTCTAACTGATATCGAGCGGATTCGTGAAATAAGGGGACGTGTAGGCAAGGCAATAAAAATTCGTCTGGATGCTAATCAGGGCTGGTCACCGAAGGAAGCCATTCAAGCCATTCGTAAAATGGAGGAAATGGATTTAAATATTGAGCTTGTTGAACAGCCTGTAAAAGCCTGGGATATAGCTGGTCTTAAACAGGTGACTGATCATGTGGATACTTTGATAATGGCGGACGAAAGTGTTTTCTCACCGCGGCAGGCCTTTGAGGTGATTAAAACTAGAAGTGCAGATTTAATTAATATTAAACTAATGAAATCTGGGGGAATCTATCAGGCCCAAATCATCAATCAGCTTGCAGAGGTAAACGGAATGGAATGTATGGTTGGAAGTATGATTGAAACGCGGATTGGTATTACAGCTGCAGCACACTTTGCAGCCAGTAAGAGAAATATAACCCGCTTTGATTTTGACGCTCCATTAATGCTGGCGAAGGAGCTAGTGGAAGGTGGCATTAAATATAACGGCAGAAAAGTTACCCTGCCATCAGAGCCAGGGCTAGGCATACGCCATGTTCATGTAGAGGGAGGGGTTTCACTTGGCAACTCAATATAAATGGCTAGTAAATGTTCCGGTAGCTACGGTTTGGACATCTTATGACTCCGCGAGGGAAATCGATAAAGAAGCAGTAGAGTACCCGGCTGATGTGGAAGCGTGGCTAAATGGCCTGACCTATGAAACGAGCTTAGGGCTATGTAATCAAAACCTCGTCCAAACACAAGTGTTATTCGGTCAAGAGGTTCTGATTACAGAAGAGAAGGAGGATTGGGCGCAAATCATTGTTCTCGACCAAGCTTCGTCCAAAAATCCTAAAGGATATCCAGGATGGGTTCCGAAGGCTCAGCTCATTCAGACTCAAGACTGGAAGCTTGAAGAGGGAACAATTGCAGTCGTAGACGAGAAAAAGAGTATTCTATACGGAAGCGATTATGAGCCTATTATGATATTAAGCTATCAAACCATATTGCCTATAATAGGGTTGGAGGGTGATTGGGTACGGGTTCAAACGCCATCAGGAGAGGGACTGTTAAAGGCTGGAGAAATCAGTCAGTATGAAACCTTGCATGCTCGTCTGAAAGGTAATGGAGAAAGCATTGTTGCGGCAGGTGTACAATTCCTTCAATTGCCTTATTTATGGGGAGGAATGAGCAGCTACGGCTATGATTGCTCAGGGTTTAGCTACTCCATGTGCAAAGCTAATGGATACACGATTCCACGTGATGCACATGATCAGGCAGCCTCAGGGGAAAATGTTGAATTGAACGAAATAAAGCCAGGCGACCTCCTGTTCTTTGCCTATGAGGAAGGGAAGGGCAAAATCCATCACGTTGGAATTTATTATGGGGAAGGAAAGCTCCTGCACTCCCCTAATACAGGAAAAAGTATAGAGATCATCGAATTAAAGGACACAGTATACGAAAAGGAATTATGTGCAGCTAGACGCTATTGGCAAGAGACGGGGGAATAGTTATGACAAATGAAGCATTGTTAGAAGTAAAGCATCTTAAGAAACATTTTTCTTTAGGAAAAGGACAAATATTAAAGGCGGTTGACGATGTTTCATTCTATATAAAAAAGGGAGAAACGTTCGGAATTGTTGGGGAATCTGGCTGCGGAAAATCGACTGCCGGGCGTACCATTATCGGGCTATATGATCGGACAGAGGGCGAAGTTATCTTTGACGGAAAAAATGTCCATGAAATGAATGAAAAAGAAAAGTTTGCTTTCCATAGAAAGATGCAAATGATTTTCCAAGATCCTTATGCTTCATTAAATCCGCGTTCAACCGTAAAGGAAATCATCTCTGAGCCAATGGAGGTTCATGGGGTATATCCGAATAAGCAGGAGCGACTCGAAAGAGTATATCAATTATTAGAGGACGTTGGTCTTAATAGGGATCACGCCAATCGCTATCCGCATGAATTTAGCGGTGGTCAAAGACAGAGAATAGGTATTGCCCGCTCTCTATCGTTAGATCCAGATTTCATTATTGCAGATGAACCGATTTCCGCGCTGGATGTATCTGTTCAGGCACAGGTCGTCAATCTTCTGAAGAACCTACAAAAGAAGAAGGGGTTAACTTATTTATTTATCGCCCATGATTTATCCATGGTTAAACATATTAGTGACCGGATAGGTGTTATGTATTTAGGGAACCTTGTGGAATTGACGGAAAGCGCTAATCTTTATAAAAATCCTCTTCACCCGTATACACAGGCTCTTTTATCAGCTATCCCGATTCCAGACCCAGATGTAGAAGACAGGCGTGAACGAATTATCTTACAGGGGGAGCTTCCGAGTCCAATTAATCCGCCGAGTGGATGTGTATTTAGAACTCGCTGTCCATATGCGATGGAAGCTTGTGCAACGATGAAGCCTGAATGGCAGGAAGTGGAGGAGAGCCATTTTGTTGCTTGCCATTTATATAATAAAAACGTGACAGGTGACTCTAACAACTCGCAAGTAGCTGTTACGTTGCGTGCGAAAGAGTAATGATGAGTCATGAAAATTTAAAAAAGCAGGTTTCTGAACTTGTTGCTCATTGTAAAGGTAGAGTCGGATTAGTCATTGAAACTTGTGAAGGCCGGATAGAAATCAATCATAATGATAAGTTTTCTGCTGCGAGTCTGATTAAAATTCCTATTTTAATAGAGGGATTTCGACAGTGTGAAGATGGACTTCTTGACCTTCACGAATATTTACCCGCTTTCCCCTCTAAAAGAGTAGGAGGCGCGGGCGTCATACAAGCTTTGTCGGCTGATTTGAAATTAAAAGTAATCGATTTAATGGCATTAATGATCATTGTTTCCGATAATAGTGCGACAAATCTAGTAATCGATCGGCTAGGAATGAATGAAATTAATCAGTGTATAAAAGCTCTAAACCTGCAAAGCACTGAACTTAACCGAAAGATGATGGATTTTGAAGCAATAAAAATTGGAATGGACAATTATACAACTCCAAATGATATGGTTACTTGCTTAAAGGTCATTGATCAACATCGTTTTTTATCAAAGGAAAACTCAGAAAAGGCTTTTGGTATACTGGAAAAGCAACAGTTTAAGAATAAGCTTTCTGAATCGATAGATTTAGAGGCCATGCAAGTTGCTAATAAAACAGGAGAATTACCCGGTGTCGAACACGATTGTGCTATCATTAAGTATGGTGGAAAAACAATTTATGCTGCTGTTTTGATTGATCAGCTTTCCAAGCAGGCAGAAGGCAGGCAGACGCTAGTACAAATCGGCAAGGTGCTTTCTAATTTTATGAAGAGTTGAGTGACGTTCTATCTTAGAGGATAGGGCGTTTTTTTTCGGAGCTGGAATTGGCTGATAAACAAGTGATTTGGCTGATAAATCCCTAAATTGGCTGATAAACGGATCGATTTGGCTGATAAATCTCTAAATTGGCTGACAAACGGGTCGATTTGGCTGATAAATCTCTAAATTGGCTGACAAAACAGATCGATTTGGCTAATAAATCCTTAAATTAGCTGACAAATCAATATTTCGCTGATAAGTTATTCGAACTTACTAACAAAATGAAATTTATTCAGCTAATAATATCAAAAAAGCTTGTAGAAGAACCGTTTCTACAAGCCAACCAGTATATTTTCATCCTGTTAATATATCTTCCTTTGGATAACGCACTTTCTGTTCCTTTTGATGACGGGCAAATGAAAATACTAATGTTAAAGGGCCTAATTTTCCAAGGAACATGATAAAGATAATGATCAGTTTCCCAATTTCAGATAAGTCTCCTGTTAATCCCATTGTGAGTCCAACGGTACCGAAAGCAGACAGGACTTCAAAAGCAAGTTTTATAAAAGGCTGATTTTCTGTAATGGTAAGGAAGAATATCGCGATAAAGATAAACAGGATACTAATCATTGTAATGGCTAAAGCTTTAATAACGAATGTATCAGCAATGGTTTTTCGAAAAACCACAATAGCGTTCTTCCCTCGTATAAAGGTAGTTACAGCTAGAATAAAAATAATAAAGGTTGTCAGCTTAATCCCCCCGCCTGTAGAAGCACTCCCTGCTCCAACAAACATGAGTAAGGTCATGAAAAACGCAGTGGGATCCTCAAGACCGCTGAGATCAACCGTATTAAATCCAGCGGTTCTAGGGGAAACGGCTTGAAAATAAGTGGCCCAGAATTTCTCCCAGCTGGTTAAAGGGCCTAATGTGTTTGGATTATTGTATTCTAAAAGAAAAATAATAATCATTGATGCTATGTTTACAGCAATCGTACTAATAATCATAAGCTTTGAATGTAAAGATAAATCTCGAAATCTTTTTGCTCTTTTCAAATCAATTAAAACCGTAAAACCAATACCGCCAATAATAAATAAAAGCGAAATCACGAGATTAATGACAGGATCACCTACAAAACCCATAAGATTATCTTCCCAAAGAGCAAAACCTGCATTATTGAAGGCTGAAACAGAATGAAACAAACTGTAGTAAAGACCTTTTGCTAAACCGTATTCAGGGACAAAACGTATCGAAAGTAAAATGACGGCGCAGCCCTCAATCGCAAAAGAATAGATAAATAAATTCCGAACAAGCCTAATAACTCCCCCAAGTGAAGTCTGATTTAAAGCATGCTGCATAACGAGCCGCTCTTGAAAGCCTATTTTCCTTCCAAGCATGAAATAAATCAAAACAGCAAACGACATAATACCTAAGCCGCCTAATTGGATGAGACACATAATAACAATCTCCCCAAATAAAGTGTAGGTTGATCCCGGATCAACTACATTTAGACCTGTTACTGTCATAGCAGATGTGGTTGTGAAAAGTGCATCAATCCAAGAAATGGAGTGCTCCGTAGCTATGGGAAGTTTTAATAGGATCGTCCCGACACCAATAAAGAAAGCAAATACAAGTACAAGAAGACGTGGAGGACTGATCTTTAATGTTTTATTCATCATGACTAACATGCACCTTTTTCCCAATAAAACAAAAATGTCTTTGCATGAAAATTCCCCCAATAATTAAGCTCTTTTAAAGAGTTCCCCAAAATAACGTGTTTAATAAAATACTCCTGAAAAAGGGGAATGTCAATAAAAAATTCTTAGTTAAGAAGGGGAGAGAGTAAAGTCTTTTAATAAAAATGAAAAGGAATGGCTCTTTAGAACCACTCCTTTTCTGCATTCATTTCAATATAGTCTTTTAGAATAGCTTTCTTCAAGAGATGTATGAATGGTTTCACTATTTACATCTGGTAAATTAATATGATCTGCTAATATTTGAGGTGGATATGGCAATTGATCTTTGGAGGCCCAAGTTTCTGGGTACCAAAGTTTAGACCGCTTAAAGGCCTTGGCACAATGTATAAAGCACTCTTCTACCTGAACCCCGATGCCAAGTGAAGGGACCTTGCCTTGAACCGCCATTTTTTCGAGAACATCCGAATCTTTAATAATGCATGCTTTTCCATTTATTCTTAAAGTTTCTTCGAGGCCTGGAATGACAAAGATAAGACCGATATGGGGATTAGCAATGATATTCCTCAGCGAATCCATCCGTTTGTTTCCGGGTCTTTCAGGTATAACTATATGTTGTTGATCTATTATATGTACAAAACCTGGCGCATCCCCGCGAGGAGAGGTATCGCAGTTTCCATGTGTATCCGAGGTTGAAATAAATAGAATTGGAGACTTTGCGATAAAATCCTTGCAGTGATGATCTATATGATGGATTACCTTATTTGCCACATTTTTGCTGGGCGTTCCTAATAATGTGCGAAGTTCTTCCTCGGAAGAAATGGTTTCCTTAAAAATCATTATATATTTCCCTCCTAAAAATCTTTCAAGCTCCTAATCGATTCCGGGACATTCTTATAAATCGAAGCTGAGGAATGGAAATGCCGATTAGGATAAGAGCAATTCCAATTGTTTGTGCACTTGTTATTTTCTCCCCCAATATAAGCATGGCAGCGACAATTGCAGCAGGCAGTTCGGCAGACCCAACAATGGTAGCTAGCCCAGCGTCAATTTTCGGTGTTCCAATTGCAAAAAGGACGATTGGAAAAATCGCTCCGAAAAACGCCATGGATAAACTATATTTCCACAGGCCATCGAGGTGAACCCCATTTGTAATAAGCATAGGACCTGCAATGAATAAGAGTACGATAAGTCCTCCAAGTGTAATAAAAACACTTCGTTGAATAGTCGGCACACCTGTTGCCACTTTCCCGCTTGCAAAAATAAATAATGCATACGTAACAGCAGATAAAAATCCATAAACCAAACCATCAATTTGAAGAGGCTGGGCGCTGCTGCTCAAAAGATTACTAGCAAAAACCGTACCAATAATTAGAAAGATGACAGAAAGAATCTTATTTTTGCTTGGCATCTTCTTTTCATATAGGGCTTCTATTAATATACCAATCCATGTGAATTGAAATAAGGAAACAATTGCTAGGGAAGCAGAGACACGCTCGAGGCTTAGTCCATAAAAAATACCTGTCAAGCTTAAGGCAGTGCCGGTTAACATAAGTGCCCCAGCTTGTTTAAAGCTAATTTTTACCCGTTTAATAAATGGATAAGTTATTAAAAGCAACAAAAAACCAAATAAGTACTGGCTGCCAGTTAACTCATAAACCGTATGGCCGGCTGTTAGACCTGTTTTGACGATAGAAGCTAAAATCCCATAACTGCAGGCACCGATGAAAATAAAGAGTGAGTACTTCAAGTTATTCATATGCTGTTGCTCCTTAAACATATTCAATAAGCTAATCTTAACATTTTCTTACAATCCTGAGTGATTATTATTTAAGTGTTGGACTTTCTCCTTGAGAAGGCTCCTTGTCATCATCATGAGAAGATTTTCCTAACTCCTTGTTAATAAAATAAAAACCGCTCAATGACACAATCGTAAAGCCCCAGTTTAGTATTTGTCTTAAAATAATTCCTTTATCAAATGCTTCTACACCATATTGTTGAATAAGCCACGTTTTAATAGTTGCCAAAATGATAAACTTAAGGGCAAAGCCAGCGGTAATCCAGCCGAAGATGGTTAATATTTTCTTCTCAAAGAAAAGGGATTTCATCTCTGAACGATCCTGCCCTTGCATTTCAGTCAAATCAAGCGCCATATATAAAAAAATGGGCTTTTTGACAATAATGGTCCCAAAGAAAACAACGCCTAAAATATAGGAATAAATGACATTATTCCAAAGGAGCTGAAGGGCTGAACCTGCTAGTACATCGATGAGGAAGGTAATGATCAGATTGGTTAGTAAATAAATACCGAAGAAGTTAATTTTCTTGAGCTCAAAAAAGCGGTATAGGCTGTAAAGAATACCTGGTACTGTGGATAGAATCATGGCCAAGTAATCACCTAGCCACTCGCGGCCTAAGTTCCATACTGCCAAGGGAAACACAACGTAAAAAACAATATCAAGCAGAACAATATATTTCTTCAAATAACCACATCCTACAAAATAGTTATTGTAATAGTTCACGATTTAGAAGCCAATTCCTCTTTTTAACGGAAAAAGCCAGTGAGAAATCTCACTGACTTTTCATCTGTCTTATATTATTCTCCTAAGTAAGCACTAAGCATCCAAATATGAGTATCAATTTTCCCTATCAGCCCTACAGCTAGATCATTAGTCGCGTCTTCATTATGTTCGTCAGCCATATCGGCTAGCTCTTTTAGCTCCGATTTTAATTGCTTGTAATCGGCAATTAAACTTGAAACCATTTCATCTGAAGTTGTTTCGCCTTTTGTTTCTTCGATCGTTGCCAGGCTTAAGTAATCCTTCATTGTTGCGACAGGTGTTCCGCCAATTGTTAGCAGGCGTTCAGCAACTTCATCTACAACACTTGCAGCCTCATTGTAAAACTCCTCGAACTTCTCATGAAGCGTAAAGAAGAATGGGCCTTTTACTAACCAGTGATAGCGGTGAAGTTTTGTGTAAAGGACACTCCAATTTGCAATTTGAACATTTAATGCTGAATATAAGTTTTCCATAATTTCATCCTCCTCTGTTATGCCTAAATTTATTATAACATGTACAATATTAAAATCAATACTAAATTATAATAATTATAATTTAGTATTAAATATTAAAAAACCTAGCCATAAAAGAGCTAGGAGTAATTGTTATTAGTTTTTCTTCTTTTTTCAAATGAATACATAAATAATATTACCAATGATCATTCTCCTTTGATGCATTTCATTTTATGGAGGCACGACATGTTAAAAGTTGAAAGCGGCGTATCAAGCAAAGGCTGAAAAAGTTTAGCATTAAGTGGATAAATCATCTACAATATAGGAAAGGTCGCATTCAGTAAGGAGTTTTATGATGCTCATTAGTTTATTTTTTCTATTAGGTGCCTGCATTAGTGTATTATCTGGTTTCTTCGGGGTTGGCGGAGGATTTATCTTAACCCCTTTGCTCATGCTTATTGGGTATTCTCCTATTGAAGCGGTGACGACAAGTTTATTATTTACACTTGGAACTTCATTTTCAGGAATCACAACACATATCCGCTTAAAAAACATCCTTTGGAAAAATGGAGTCATTCTCGGCATAAGCGGAATTGCAGCCACTCAGCTGGCAAAGCCATTTGTGCTTTTCTTGGAAAATAGAGGCTTGGATGAATGGGTTATCCCGATTTTCTATATCATTTTACTCTCTTATTTTGCAATGAAAATGTTTAAACAAGGGCGTAAGGCAGAGGGGGCTGAAAAAAGCAATCCTGTCGCCCCATCAATGATAAAGATGATTCTTATCGGTGCATTCGCCGGATTTGTTTCTGCAACATTAGGTGTAGGCGGGGGCTTTATTATTGTTCCGCTTTCGGTTGCCTTTTTAGGATTGGAACCAAAGAAAGCAATTGGAACAAGTCTTTTTACCATTTTTCTAATCGTTCCAGTAGCTTTTTTATCCTACGCATTCACGGTTCCGATTAATTATAAAGTAAGTTTGCTTCTTGTTGCAGGCGGCCTAATCGGCTCATCCTTTGGCGCTAAGCTGACGAGATATTATGAAAATAAGGAAATAACCCTGCTGCTTAGCAGCATCTATATTGCAACCTTAATAAGTGTCATCTTTAAACTTATCGGTTTAAGTATAGTCGGACTTATTTTATTAGGCTGCTTTATTCTGTATTTCTTTATTAAATCAATGATGAAGGTTCAAAGCTATCGTGCAAAAATAAAAGGATCAGCATGAAAAAATCGGGCGGAAATGCCCGATTTTTTGTGAATGAGGGGAATGGTACATTAGCTACCTATCATATTAGATTAGTTGGCTCTTTTAGCCACGTATTTGGAATCAGATGCAAACATATAAGCTTTATGGTGGTACCTAATACTGAATATAAGACCCATTGCCATCATATTGCCCATTAAGGAGCTTCCTCCATAGCTTATAAAAGGAAGGGGGATACCTGTAATCGGCAGAACTTGAATGGTCATCCCGATATTTTGAAAAACGTGGAAAGTAATCATACTGATCACACCCACACAAATATAAGTATTAAATGGATCCTTCGTTTCAAGAGCTGTTTTCGTCAAATGATAAATGAGGAGGAAAAATAAACTAATGACCAAACTGCCGCCAATAAATCCATATTCTTCACCTATTACGCTAAATATAAAGTCAGTATGACTATCAGGAATATAAACCTGTCTTTCGCTAAAGCCTTTTCCTGTTAAAAGGCCGGAGCCGATGGCCTGCAATGATTTATACAGCTGCAATCCGGCGCCCTGTTTGTGGCCGGCTGGATCTATCCAGGAGTATATTCGAAACAATTTATACGTTTGAATATTAAAGTGTTTTTCCAAAAACTCAGGCGCCCAAATGACTAGGTATAGAATGGTTCCGCCAAAAACGGTACCTAATCCATAAATGGGGACAATAATCTTCCAAGAGATCCCTGATACTAAAATAATGCCTGTTGCAATAGCGATGATTACTAGGGCTGTACCTAAATCCTCAATAATAATCAGACCTAACGGAACAGCTGTTATGATTCCAAGTTTAAATAAAAGAAATAAATCAGTTTTTATCGTTTTGACGATGAACTTTTCGTAATGATTGGCAATGACTCTGCTTAAGGTAATGATAAGGAAAACCTTAACGAATTCAGATGGCTGAAAGGAACCAAGTGCAGGAACTTTATACCACAGCCTTGCACCCTTTATTTCTGGTACTAAACTTAGAGGTGCTATAAATAACCCAATGAGAAGCAAGATTCCCAGCCCGTAAAGAATCCAAGAGAGTCTTTTAATTTGTTCACTGTCAAAATACATGACAATTCCAATTATCACAATCCCTACTACATAGTTCTTTACCTGGCTCAACACAAAATTACCTTCATATTGTCCAGATGCTTGCCCGCTATATATAGCTATACAACTTATTAAAAAAAATATAAATAAAAGAAGACACAATGTCCAATCGAATCGTTCGGCTACTTTTATTGGCTTATTCATTAAGCATACACCTATTCCTATTATTCTTTCCATTTCATCGTAACAAAGAAAAAATACCCTTTCAATGCCTTTTCCTGCTGCATACTTATATGACGAAAAAATAAGCCTAGAAGTTTCCGAAAATAAAAGCACGGAAAAAGATCCATGCTTTTACATAAGATGATTAATAAACATTGTCGCAATCCCAAAGTATGTCACAAGTGAGAAAATATCATTTAATGTTGTAATTAACGGTCCTGAAGCAACAGCAGGATCGATTTTGAAACGGTACAAAATTAAAGGAATGATCGTTCCTGCTAATGTCCCAATGATTAATGTTAGAAATAAGGAACTGCCAACCACGGCGCCTAGAATTGCGTTGCCTTGCCAAAAAAAGGCAATGAGTGAAATTAAAACTCCGCAAATCAAACCAATAATCAAGCTTACCCCAAATTCTCTCATAATGAGATGAATTACCACTTTCTTGTCGATATCATTAGAAACAAGCCCTCTGACAACGACAGCAAGAGATTGAGTTCCGGTATTTCCTGTCATCCCAGAGATCATAGGCATAAAGAAGGCTAGAGCCACGACTTTCTGCAGAGTTTCTTCATAGCCGCTAATAATACTGCCTGATAAAATTCCGATAAATAAGAGCAAAATCAACCATGGGAGCCTTCGATAGGCAGCTACGAAAGCCTTTGTTTCGAAATCAATCGACTTCCCTGTAGCAGAAAGTTTTTCAAAATCTTCATTTGCTTCCTGAATGACAACATCAATAATATCGTCAACTGTCGCTATCCCCATCAACACATTTTCTTCACTGACAACTGGGATCGCAAGAAAGTCATATCTTTCAACGAGTCTTGCTACTTCCTCCTGATCGGTAGTCACGGAAACCGAAATAACTCGTTCGTACATAATATTTTTAATGACCTCGGTAGGCTCAGCAATCAGGAGGTCACGGTAAGATACAACGCCGACCAGTTTCCGGTCTTGATCAATGACATATAAATAATTGATGGTTTCAGCAAATTCAACAAATGATTTCAGTTTTCCAACCGCGTCCATAACGGTATAATAATCCCGAATCCAAACGAAGCGGTTTGTCATCAACCGCCCAGCTGTTTCTGGCGGATAATTCATAATGTCCTGAACAATTTTGGATTCGCTTTTCTTCATTCCGGAAAGAAGCGAAGCGATTTTTTCAGGGGATAAATCATCCAAGAGAAGAGCTAAGTCATCGTTGTCCATTAAATCGAGAACTTCTCCTGTTTTCTCGATACCTAATTTATTTAAAACCTCAAGCTGATCCTCTTTGCTTAGCTCTTGAATTAAGTCAGCAAGCCGGTCAACATTCATATAAAGCAAAAAACGTGTTTTATGCTTTTCTGGAAGGTCTTCGTAAATTTGGGCAATATCATAAGGCTGCAATTCATCGAGAATGGTTTCAAACTCTTTTTTCTTATTTTCTTTTAATGTTTTAATAATGTGAAGAGTGATTTGATTTTCTGTCATATTCTGAATCATTCAACTCACACTCCTTTCGCGGGAATGAGGTTTAATCTTTAAGGCACTTGCGCCATAATGAATAACATACCATGATTATTATAAAAAAATTTGCTATTGAAAGAAATGCCGTTATGATAAATATAATTGAAACTTTTTTGAGGAAAATAAAATAAAGTGATTCATTACCTTGATTTTTATTGATAAGATGATTCTGTTATTAAATATCTTATTAAATTGACTCTTTTATTCTGAAGATGTAAGCATTTTTTATCGCAGATTAACGGGCTGTAAGACCCCCCACTTCAAGAAGTTGAGTAAAACTAAAAATTTCTAAGTGGAGGATCAACAGCCCGTAAAGGCCCGATTGGTTCAACTAACAATCAGTGGGGGATGAAAGCCGACTAAGATTGTCACGTCCTGTGGCAAACATTGGCACTAGCACGTCTGTGCGTTGGTAAACCCCCACTGATTGAAGTTTCACTTATCATACGTACGGAGGTTTCACCATTGAAAAAGAGGAATCATAATATTCGAGATATCATCTATATTCATTTGAATGAACGTGAGCAATATGTCATGACGTACGGAATTGAATTTTCTGAGTTCACACAAGCTTTGTTCGATTCGATAAACAATCTGCTATTGTTAAAGCATCGCTATGATGATGCTGACTTTAATATGCACACCTTACATGAATATGTATCAAAAGACAAGCTGAGAAAGCTAATGGATAAAGATGTATATGGGTATGGTGATTTCTGTTGGATTGATTTCGAAGAAGAAGAGGATTTAAATGAGCTTTCGGGCCAAGCCATCGCAGAGCTTTTATACATTGGCCATTTGAAGGAGCATTTGAAACCGCCCTTTTATAATAATTTGAGCAATCGGTATGTTTATTTAGCCCATGATGACGGCTGGTTTAATAAAACGTATTATCGGGATTTTAATGATTTTTTCCGAATGCTTGGGGAAGTCATTCCTGAAAAGATGGTCCATACAAAGGTAGAGAAATCATTGCTTGGCTTGAAGAAAAAGAAAACCTATCCGCCGATATCAAATGATATTCTTCGTACATTGAAACCCCTTATGAGAGAAGGGGTCATTCTGTCTATTAAGGATATTGACCAAAGTCGGGCAAAAATTGAAATTCCAGTTTGGCCGATAGGCGATTTTGCCGATATGGATGAAATGTATGAGGAATACGAATATATAGTGAAAACTCCATGTGCTGCAAAGCTTGTCTTTGATAAAAAACTGAGGGAATGGAAAATGTACGGCCAATAATAGAGGTAGACATCTGTTATTGGTTTTTGCATGAGTAAAATATAACTTTACCCCATTTTCTAAAAATATAGTGTATAATCAGAAGTGCGGAAAAATTTCATACATAATTTAAAGAATGGGTGTTTTCTTACAAGGAAGACTTAAAAGGGAAGTTGGTGTTATTCCAACGCGGTCCCGCCACTGTAAATGGGAGCTTACTGCATTTGACCACTGTACAAGCAATGTATGGGAAGGCGCAGAAAAGCGATGACCATGAGCCAGGAGACCTGCCTAATTCTTATGCACCACAAGCCTACGAGGATAGGAGGTGTTTGACAGGTACAAGCCTTTATTTTCTCGTATGCCTATGCAAACATCTCCATATTACATGTGGGGATGTTTTTTTATTTCAAAAAATGTGGGATTCAGATCAGGGTTATCCCGTATTTCAAAATTGGAGGAATTTAGAATGAAAAAGCTTTATTCAGTATTATTCGCATTGCTGCTGGCTATCGGCGTTTTGGCAGGATGCGGGGGAAGTGCAGAAGAACCAACTGAAAATACTGCAGAGAAGGAAACGCAGCCAGCACAAGAGGAGAAGGCCGATTTTCCGGTTACAATTAAGGATGCCCTCGATAATGAGGTTGTTATAGAGTCGAAGCCTGAGAAAATTGTTTCTCTGCTTCCAAGTAATACAGAGATTGCATTTGGATTAGGTTTAGGTGAGGAAGTCGTTGGGGTATCTGATTTTGACAATTATCCGGCTGAAGCTGCAGAGAAAGAAAAAATTGGCGGTATGGATTTTAATGTTGAAAAGATTATTTCCTTAAGCCCGAACCTAGTATTGGCACATGCATCTAGCGCTCATAATGCAGAAGCTGGTCTTCAGCAACTAAGAGATGCGGGGATTACTGTTCTCGTAGTCAATGATGCGAAAAACTTTGATGAAGTGTTTGATTCCATAAATATGATAGGTACAGCTGGTGGAAAGAAGGAAGAGGCTGAAAAGCTTGTTTCAAGTATGAAAGCAAAGCTTGAAGAGATTAAAGAAAAAGCAATAACAATCCAGGATGCAGATCGAAAAAAAGTTTTTGTTGAAGTATCCCCTGCTCCGGAAATTTATGCCGTTGGAGCGAACACGTTTATGGATGAAATGCTTAAAATGATTCATGCAGATAACGTTGTAACCGAAGAAAGCTGGCCAAAAATGGATCCAGAGGCGGTAATTGAAAGAAATCCGGATGTAATTATTACAACTCACGGATATTATACAGAAGACCCTATTGGCAACGTGCTTGGCCGCGATGGCTGGCAGGAAATTAATGCAGTTAAAAATAATCAAGTGGTAGACGTTGATTCTGATACCGTTACCCGTTCAGGCCCAAGGCTTGTTGAAGGAGTAGAACTACTTGCAAAAGCTATTTACCCGGAAACATTTAAATAATAAAATTTTTGCTTATATATTTGCAGTCGGATTTCTAGTTACCGCCATGCTGCTAGGCATTTCCATTGGAACGGTTTCTGTTCCTGCGATGGATATTATTAAAATTATTGGTGCAGAAATTTTCCGCATGACACCAAATGAACAAGTTGATTCGATGTTTTCAAATATTGTTATGAATATCCGTCTTCCTAGGGTTATTCTGGCAGGCTTGGTTGGCGCATCTCTCGCAATTGCGGGAGCCGCCTTCCAAGGTTTATTGAGAAATCCTCTCGCAGACCCGTATACGCTAGGCGTTTCTTCAGGTGCCTCGGTGGGAGCTGTTATTACTCTATTCTTCGGACTTTCCATTCCATTTTTGGGCCTATTTACGCTCCCGCTATTAAGCATCCTTTTTTCCTTTGCTACCATTTTTCTTGTCCTGCTGTTTGCCCGCCAAGTGGAAAGGTCGATGAAGGTAGAGACGATTATTTTAACAGGTATTATTTTCAGTTCCTTCTTAGGAGCTTTCATCTCACTGATGATTGCTTTAACAGGCGAGGAATTAAGGCAAATTATTGGCTGGCTGCTTGGCAGTGTATCGATGCGCGGCTGGGCTTATATCAAAATTATCATTCCATTCTTTATTATTGGGTCAGTTATCCTGATCATAAATAGCAATGAACTGAATGCTATGTCCTTTGGGGAAGAAAGAGCCCAGCATATAGGCGTGAATGTGCAGAGAAGAAAGATGATGATTCTTATTGCAGGCTCGATGCTTACAGGAGCGGCTGTGGCGGTTTCGGGTACGATCGGTTTTGTAGGGCTCGTTATTCCGCATTTGACTAGGCTGCTGTGGGGACCAGATCATAAGCATTTATTGCCTTTATCCATATTAACAGGCGGCGGCTTCCTTATTCTTGCCGATCTTGTAGCAAGAACCATTATCTCTCCAACCGAGCTTCCGATTGGGGTTATTACAGCGCTTATTGGGGCACCTGTATTTGCAATCATTTTGATGAAACGAAGAACGGAAAGAAGAGGATAAATCATGCTCAGCGTCCAACAGATAACAGGAGGATATACAGGAGATTCTGTCATCAAGAATGTATCCTTTGAACTGGAAAAAGGAGAGTTATTCGGGATATTAGGTCCGAATGGAAGCGGAAAAACAACGTTGCTCAAAATGCTTAGCGGCATTTTGCCTTTTAGCAGCGGGGAGGTCTTATTAAAAGGAAAATCATTAAGTGATTACTCCACAAAAGAATTGGCGAAAATCATTGCTGTTCTGTCGCAGCATTCCAATCAAAGCTTTTCCTATACCGTAAAGGAAACGGTTTCTTTAGGGAGGTATGCTCATCAAAAGGGATGGTTTCATTCGTGGTCACAGGAGGACGAACAGATAGTAAAGCAGGCAATGGAACAGACAGGCGTTGGGCATTTTGAAAGCCATAATCTTCATGAGCTTTCAGGTGGAGAAAGACAAAGGGTTTTCTTAGCACAGGCACTGGCGCAGGAGCCTGAAATTTTGCTGCTGGATGAACCAACGAACCATCTCGATCTTTCCTTTCAAAAGGATTTGCTTGATTTATTAAAAAGCTGGACAAAAAATCGCGGCCTGACGGTTGTCTCTATTTTTCATGATTTGAATTTAGCAGGTTTATATTGTGACCGGCTTTTGCTGTTAGAGAAGGGTGAAATTAATATAAACGACACACCAAATGAAGTTTTGCGGGAAGACCGAATACGAGGGGTCTACAAGACGAAGATTGAAAAGCATCCCCATCCAAAGGTGCCTGCCCCTCAAATGGTGTTACTCCCTGAAGACTTAGCAAGAGATCAGGAATGTTTATGCCTAGATGAAAGTTATCTAGAGCTTTCTGATCAACATGTTGTTTTCCGGTCGCCTATCCCTCTTCGAACAATGTCATCGGGAGTTGTTGGCTCCGGAACAGGTTGGCATCAACTATTTGTGAATCGCCATGTGGATAAAAATTATGACTGCAGTGATCATCGGAAAGAGATGGTTGAGTATCTAAAGGCTCATGGGTTTGAGCCAGGAGAAACCGTGGGCATGATGACAGCCGTCATGCTTCAGGATGTGAGCTATCAGCTTTATCAAGAAGAAAGTTTTGCAGCGTTTATTATTGTAACAGCAGGTGTAGGAAACGCTGTTGACGCAGCCAAAGCTGATGAACATGCTTTTCAATTACAGCCGGGTACGATTAATACATGGGTTTTTGTCAGCGGAGACATGACGGAGGAGGCCATTATCCAGAGCATCATGACTGCTACGGAAGCAAAGGTAAAAGCGTTGCAAGACCTAGAAGTAAAGGACCCTGTTACAGGCACAATCGCCACAGGAACATCGACAGACAGTATATTAATTGCATCTACTCAAAGAGGCCAGAAGCTAGAATATGCCGGCACCATCACGCCGCTTGGAAAAATGATCGGTAAAGGCGTCTATGAATGTACAAAGGAAGCGATTCAAAAGAGCAGAAAAAGGGTGAAGAAATGATATTGTATCACCTGATTGCCCTGACGATTGCCATACTAATCGATCTAGTCGTAGGTGACCCGCCACACTATCCGCATCCTGTTAAATGGATGGGTTCTCTTATTTATAAATTAGACAAAAGCTGGAATAAAGGAAGCTCGAGAAGATTAAAAGGAACAGTCATGCTGTTAACAGTTTTACTGACAGTAGGTGGTATATCTCTCCTGCTTGTCAATGTCATGTATGGGATCCATCCGCTTGCTGGCATACTTGGGGAAGCTATTTTGATTTCAACCGCCATTGCACAAAAAAGTTTAAAAGAGGCTGCTCTGACTGTTTACAATCCTTTGAAAAAGGGAGATCTCGCGGAGGCTAGACATAAGCTATCTTATATAGTCGGCCGGGATACTGATAGGCTAGACGAGCCTGAAATTGTAAGAGCGACCGTTGAAACCGTTGCTGAAAATACGAGTGATGGGATTACGGCTCCGCTTTTCTGGGCGTTAATTGGAGGAGCTCCTCTTGCACTTATTTATCGGGCGATTAATACATGTGATTCGATGGTTGGCTACCGCAACGAGAAATATGAAGACTTTGGCTGGGCTTCTGCCCGTCTAGATGATGCGGTTAACTGGATTCCGAGCAGGCTGACGTCTGTCTGCATGCTGTTTGGAAACCGTTCTTTGCACACTAGTACGAAAAAAGTGCAGGAAATTATTTTACGTGATGCAAAAAAACACCCAAGCCCAAATTCTGGCTGGGGAGAGGCGGCGGTTGCTGGGCTATTAGGTATTCAGCTCGGCGGCATCAATTATTACAAAGGAATCGTTTCGAATCGGGCAACTATGGGGGATCCGATTTTTAAACTTGAAAAAGAGCATATTCTTAAGACAAATCATATTGTTACACGTACTATTCCAATCTTTTTATTCTTGCTGTGGATAGGAGGAATGCTCATTGAATTGGCCCGTACATGGTTCTAATCCTCAGTATTTATTTACTGCATTAAATATGCCGCTGCCAGATCATATGATTGATTTTAGCGCAAATATTAATCCGCTGGGCCCACCTCCGATCTTGAAGGAAAAATGGGGGGAGCTTTTTTCCTTGATAGCTGATTATCCCGATCCAAAGGGACAGAAGTTTAAAAAGAAACTGGCTGAAAAAGAAAACCTATCGGAAAGACAAATATTAATTGGTAATGGGGGAGCGGAGCTGATTTCACTTATCGGTAGGATGCTTGCCGGAAAAAGAGTTATGATCGTTCAGCCAGCTTTTTCAGAATATGAAGAAGCGTGCCGGATTAACGGCTGTACGATCGATTATCATCAGTTGAATCCAGACAAATGGGAATTGAATGTAGAAGCGCTAGCAGAAAAATTGCACTATACGGACGCATTATTTCTGTGTAATCCATGCAATCCAACAGGTGTTTATTATTCTAAGTCTCAACTGATTGAACTGATGAATGAATGTCAAAAACAAAATTGCCTTTTCATTATGGATGAAGCCTTTTATGATTTCCTTTCCGAGTATGAGTCAATGGTTCCTTACATATATGAGTTCTCGAACTTGCTTATCATTCGATCCATGACGAAAATGTTTGCGATACCAGGTTTGCGATTAGGATACGTGATGGCAAATCAAGCCATCATTGATCATTTGGCAAGCTTTCAGCCGCATTGGAGCATAAACGCACTTGCCTTACAGGCAGGAGAATGGTGTCTTGAAAGTGAATCTTATGTAAAGGAAATTAGGGAGTTAATTGATAGGGAAAGAGAAAGACTATTTAATTTTTATAGTCAGAAAGAGTTAATGCTATCCCCTTCACGAGTTAACTTTTATTTATTAAAGGACCCATTGGTTCAAAATCAGCTTCCGCTTTTTCAATTTTTACTCTCAAAAGGAATCATTCCAAGGCATACGATGAATTTTCCAGGACTAGAAGGTGCCTGGCTGCGTTTTGCAATAAAGGGTCCAAAGGAGAATGACAAACTTATGGGGGCGATAGAGGAATGGCGGAGTCGTCCATAATCTTTATTAGCGGCGGTGTTCGGAGCGGAAAAAGCAGCTTCGCTGAACAGCTTGCAGCAGGTGAAGCGGAAAATACAGGCGGACAGCTTCATTACGTTGCTGCAGGACAAGCGAGTGATTCGGAGATGAAGGATAGAATCCAACGGCATCAAAAGGACCGTCTGAATAGTGGCTTAAGCTGGCAGACGTGGGAAAAGCCCACTAAGCTGCAAGAACTCTCGGGTGTCTTTACCAATACAGATATTATATTGTTAGACTGTTTAACAACTCTATTAAATAATGAGTTCTTTAGTGTGGATGAGCAATGGATGAAACCTGAATTTCAACAAAAGGTCATGCAAGGGATTCTAGAGGGACTTGAACAGATTTCGCGAAATTGCCATCGGCTCATTGTCGTCAGCAATGAAGTATTAAATGAACCGCAAGGGAGCAATGAGTTAGTCTTCATTTATAGGAGAATGCTTGGTCAGCTCCATCAGCAAATCGTTGCCAAAGCTAAACAAGCTTTTCTTGTGGAGGCAGGCATTCCCATCCTGATGAAAGGAACAGAATGAGCATGAAAGGGATTATGATACAGGGAACAGCTTCAGACGTGGGGAAAAGCTTAATTGTTACTGCCCTTTGCCGGGCGTTTTCTAATAAAGGCTATAAAGTAGCACCATTTAAATCACAGAACATGTGCAATTTTTCTTATATAACTAAGGGCGGCAAGGAAATAGGCCGATCTCAGGGACTGCAGGCTGAAGCAGCCAAAACAGAGGCTACTGAATGGATGAATCCTATATTATTGAAGCCAAGGCCCAATCAGAATTCAGAAATTGTTTTACTCGGGCAGACCTTGGAGACTGTCTCTGGAAAAGGCTATCGGGATTTGTTTTACGAAAAGGGATTGCAAACGATTGAAACGGCGCTTGAGAATTTATCAAAAGAATTTGACCTGCTTGTGATGGAAGGAGCAGGGAGTCCGGTTGAAATCAATTTAAAGGATAAAGAGCTTGTTAATATGAAGGTTGCCGAAATGGCTGATGTTCCGGTGATATTAGTAGCAGATATTGAAAGAGGCGGTGTCTTTGCCAGCATTGTCGGCACATTAGAGTTACTTTCTGCTGCAGAAAGAGCCAGGGTGAAGGGGCTCGTTATCAATAAGTTTCGCGGTGACCCTACGTTATTCGAGGATGGAGTGGAATGGCTGGAGGAAAGGACGGGTGTTCCTGTTCTGGGCGTTCTTCCTTATGTAGAAAATCATATGATTGAAGAGGAAGACTCTCTTTCAATGCCTACCGGGAAAGCCTTTGTTATCGAAGCATCCCGTCCCAATGAATTAGAGGATGAGAAGTATGACGAACTCTCCTCCCGATTATTGGAGCATCTCGATTGGGAAAGGTTAGAGGAGATTATTTTTAGCTGGGGTATGGCTGATGAAGTGGTTTAAAGGATTACTTATCAACCTGCAGTTTTTTACTTCGATTCCAATCCCTTTCGAACTGTCAATGGATAAAGCCCATCTTGAAAAATCGATTAAGACTTTTCCGCTTCTGGGCCTCATACAAGGGGTCATATATGCATTGATTCTTTATGGCTTTCTCCACTGGACTCCGTTTTCTCTTTTAACCGCTGCATTTGCAGTGTGGCTTGCGGGGATTATGTTGACTGGCGGGATCCATCTTGATGGGTGGATGGATGTAAGTGATGCGTTCTTTTCTTATCGGGACCGAGAGAAAAGGCTTGAAATCATGAGTGACCCGCGGACAGGTGCCTTTGGTGTGTTATCTGTCATCGTATTATTAAGCGCCCGTTTTCTATTTATTTATGAGATTATCCAAATGATCCATTCGGTTTCATATGTGATGATCGCATTGCTGCCGTTTTTCAGCAAAATAGTGATGGGTGTTTTGTTATTAAAAGTGAAACCGGCTAAAAAAGAAGGCTTGGGCACGCTGTTTAAACAAGCGGCTAATGAAAGAACCCTCGTTGTCTATCCGATTTATATCGTCATTTTGCTTATCATTGCAGCAGTTTTTCTAAAGGAAGTCATTTGGGGGATGCTCTTCTTTATTTTTGTCTCAGGATTCCTTTTTCTTTTTTTACGAAAAAAAATTAGTAGCTGGTTTGGCGGAATGACAGGGGATGTGCTCGGAGCAAGTGTAGAGGGGACGGAGGTGCTGCTATGGATGACATTGTGGTTATTGCATTATTTCGCCATGGGCTGACAGAGGCAAATAAACGACAAGCTTATCTTGGCTGGACGGATTCACCCCTATGTCAAAAAGTAGAAAGAGTTTCGGAAAAATATGATTATCTCTTTTCAAGTGATTTAGGAAGATGCTTAGAGACGGCAAACATGATGTTTCCTAATGACACGGTTCATAGAATGGAAGAATTTCGGGAGATGAACTTTGGCGGGTGGGAAGGAAAAACATATAAAGAGCTTGAGAATGATCAGGAATATCGGCATTGGCTTTCCGATTCCTTTACCAAAAAGCCGTCAGCGGGAGAATCGTTTGATGAGTTTTCTGAACGAGTGGATTTAGGCTGGAGCAAGGTGACCGATATAATTTATAACCTTTCTTTGGAAAAAGCAGCAATTGTCACACATGGAGGGGTCATCCGGGCATTATTAACGAAATGGGCACCGATGGAAAAGGGCTTTTGGGAATGGGAAGTCCCCCATGGTAAAGGCTATGAGCTCATCTGGAATCGGGAAGATCTTAGGAGGGGTGAAAGATGCACTTTGTTACGGGAGGCGCCTTTAATGGCAAATCTAGATGGGTAACAGAATATTATCAATTAGAGGATACTCCTCATTTATGGATTTCCTGTAATAAACATGAACTCGCTCCATTGAGATTTGATGATGATCCAATCGTTATTCTTGAAGGAATTGAAGCTTGGCTAAAGGAGTTATCAGGTCAATATGAAATCGGTCAAGCACGGAAGCAATGGCAGCTTCAGCTTTCTGAGTGGATTAATTGGGAGAATGAAGATCCGCGCAGAAAAATAATATTAATAGGAACAGATATGAATAAAGGAATTGTTCCGATGCTTGCAGAAGATCGTAAGTGGCGAGACCTGACCGGCTGGGCTTATCAGGATGCCGTTCGAGCAGCAGGGCGAGTAGATTTAATCTGGTATGGGATTAGCCAACGGTTAAAATAAGAAATTAGCTATGAATGTAAGAGATTCATTCTAAAGGTATTACAAGCTTTACAGGTTGCCATAAAATCATTCATTTATAAAGGGGCAGTGACAATGAGAATTTACACGCGTACAGGTGATAAAGGGAAAACAAGCATTATCGGCGGAAGAGTGGATAAGGATGATATTCGGGTTGAAACGTACGGAACGGTTGATGAAGTGAACTGCTTTGTTGGTCAGGCAATGGCACAGCTGGAACAAGACAAATTTAAGGATATTTTGAATGACTTGGAAAAAATCCAGCATGAATTATTTGACTGTGGCGGCGACCTAGCGAATGTTAAGAAAGATCGTGAGCTAAAGCTACAAAAGGAATCCGTTGAATACTTGGAGAAGAAGATTGATGAATTAATTGAAGAGGCACCTAAGTTAGAGAGATTTATTTTACCAGGAGGAACACCTGCTGCAGCATCGATCCATATTGCTCGAACGGTAACGAGAAGAGCGGAGAGATTAGTCGTTTCTTTAAAAAAGGCAGACCCTGAAATTCCAGAGGCAGCCCAGCAGTATTTAAATAGATTATCAGATTATTTCTTTGCGTTGGCCAGGGTCATCAATTTCCGCTTGAATGAAAAGGATGTTGAATATATCCGAAGTGCGAAGGTTTTTCGTGAAGGGAAACGCAAGGAGGATAAATAAATGAAAAGCATGAAAATGGCTTTAATTGCTTTATTAGTGGCATTGACAGCCATTGGTGCAGCCATTAAGATTCCTGCGATTATCGGCAGCGTGGCATTGGATGCATTTCCTGCGCTGCTTGCCGCGGCCATAATAGGTGGTCCTTCGGGTGCTGTCGTTGGGGCTATGGGGCATTTGCTGTCAGCTTTGCTAGGCGGGATGCCGATGGGGCCGTTTCATGGAATTGTTGCTGTTGAGATGGCCATCCTAGCCTACGTATTTGCCATTCTTTACCGAAAAGGGATGAAGTGGCAGGCAGGTATGTTCTTTATTCTTGGCAATTCGTTTGCCGCGCCGCTTCCATTTATGTTTTTAATTAGTGAAGCATTTTATTTGTCTATTGTGCCGTCTCTTTTAATTGGCTCTGCCTTGAATACAGTCCTGGCCTTCATTCTAATTCCGAGACTAGCCCGATTGGTCGAGCCTATGCTCTCTAGAGTGAGAACATACGAATGAGGGATGTGCTGATCATCCCTTTTAATGGGGAAGAATCTCTTGTCATGGCTAGTGATAATAGCGGAGGGATTGGATTAAAGGAGATGGATGAAGTCCAAGTTCCTTATGAGACGGTAGCTTATTATAGCTTCCGAGTAGCGGTTATGGAGTGTATGGCAGCAGGGGGTAAGCCCTTTGCCGTTACGGTACAGAATTTTTGTGGAGAACATGCTTGGAACCTATTAATGGACGGTATTAATCGAGGGATTGAAGAGCTCGGTTTAGAGGGGATTCAGATTAATGGCAGTACGGAAAGTAACTTTTCGCTAGTACAGTCAGCAGTTGGGTTAACTGTTCTTGGAAAGGTGAAGAACGATACTGTTGATCATAGTTTGAAGTTTTCAGAGGAGACGATGGTTGCGGTTATTGGTAAGCCATTGGTTGGAAATGAGGTTGTCGAGTTAGAAGCGGAAGTCGCGCCTCTATCTTTATTTAAGCAATTTTGTTTATTGGAGGGTGTCATCCTGTTGCCTGTAGGCTCGAAAGGGATTCTCTATGAAATGAACCAATTGTTTGTGAATCGGACATTTAGGGAGACTGAGATAGCTGCCGATTTAGATGTGAAAAAATCATCGGGACCGTCCACTTGTTTTCTGGCTGCTTTTAGCCAAGAGAAAAAGGAAGATATCAAGGCCGCGGCTGGTCCATATTTTCATAAAGTTGAAGTGATCAAATGTTAAATTTATTTGTGATTAGACACGGGGAAACGGAATGGAATACGCAAAAAAGGATGCAGGGGCGGCTAGATTCTGATTTGACAGAAAAGGGCAAGAAAGACGCGCGATCATTGGGAGATAGACTAAGGGAGACAGATTTCGTGCGGATTATTTCCTCCCCTAGCAATCGAACATTAGAAACAGCTAAGTTAGTTGTTGGGGAAAGAGCAGTGGCTATTGAAACAGATGAAAGATTGATGGAGATCCATTTGGGAGATTGGCAGGGGAAAGTGGAAGCGGATATTGAGAAGGAATATCCAAATCATTTTCATGCTTACTGGAATTTGCCGGCTTTGTATGAAAGTGTGGGTGGAGAGAGCTTTTCTGATGTGAAAGAGCGTATACTTGAGTTTTTATTAGAGCTAGAAAAAGCCACTCCTTCTGGAAATGTTCTCGTTGTTACACATGGAGTCGTGATCAAAGCACTTTATCTTTTATGCAGAAATGCCCCTATTGAAGAAATTTGGAACCCCCCTTTCATCCATGGAACGAGTCTTACAACGATTAAGATTCAGCATGGAAAAATGGAATTAATTTTGGAAGGCTGTACAGCACATTGCGACTAGACTTGCTTATTAGTAAGTCTAGTTTTTTGTTCTTTTAGGGGGAGTTGTCGAACTCAGCAGAACTGGTACTTATTTCTAGGTTAATTGTGACCGTTAGGAGTGAAAAAGGAATCGAACGGTAATCAAAGAGGACTAATGGTGACCGAGCGGATTGAAAAAGGCCAGGATCGGTAATCAAAGAGGACAAATGGTGACCGAACGGGTTGAAACAGGCCAGGATCGGTAATCAAAGAGCGCTAATGATGACCGATCGGGGTGGAAAAGGTATGAAGCGGTAATCAACGAGTGTTAATGGTGCCCGAACGGGTTGAAAAAGGCCAGGAACGGTAACCAAAGAGGACTAATGGTGCCCGAACGGGTTGAAAAAGGCCTGGATTCGGTAATCAAAGAGCACTAATGGTGACCGGTCGGAGTGAAAAAAGGAAAAAACGGGAATCATAGCTTATTAATTCAGCCATTACCTTTTTTTCAGCTTTATCCACTCGTATATCACATGTAAATAAAAAGGGAATTGGCTCATACGTAGAGAATTTTAAGAAAGTATTGAAAAAAATAAAGCGGGTGAGTTCATGAATCTAAAGTTAGGGTATGTCATTTTATATGTTGAAAATCTTGATAAAACAAAACATTTTTACGAAAACTTATTAGGTTTAGAGCTAATGAATGAATTTGGAACTTATATAGAATTTAACACAGGATCTACAGTTCTATCTTTTAACACAAGAGAAGGGGGACGTGAGGTTACAAGTCTTCCGATTCCAAATGGTATTAGAAAGGAACAAACCTTTGAACTCGGATTTGTTACGGAGGACGTAGAGGGAGTTGTTGAAGGCCTTCGTGAAGAAGGGGTATCCATCCTTATGGAACCGGTTGAAAAGCCTTGGGGTCAAAAAGTTGCATATGTCGAGGATCCTGATGGACATTATATTGAGATTTGTTCTCCGATAGGGTGAGAGGAGACTAATCAAACGATTAATTAAACTAATCAAACGATTAATTAAAATTAATCAAACGTTTAATTAAGGTCAACCATGGGGTTAAATCAAACTAATCAAACGATTAATTAAAACTAAATGAGAGATTTCGCCCGCCAGCAAAATGGTGGGTTTTTCTTTATTAAAATAATTTTTTTCTAACCATCTAAAAAACGAGATTATTAGTGAATATTAAAGATCCAGCCCTATTTAAACGCTTCCGCTTATATTGCAGTTTCTAAATATATGGTAAGATGGTTTTTGTTTTTAACGGCCCTGACTTCGATGAGAGTTCGAAGTCGCTTTATTCAAAACAAGTTCCGAATGCAAATAAGTGTATAAGGTTCAAAAAAAGGAGTGTTTATTTGAAAGTACAAACAACTAAAGAACAATGGTTCGGCAATATTCGCGGAGATATTCTTTCTGGGATTGTCGTTGCCTTAGCTCTAATACCTGAGGCGATTGCTTTCTCAATAATTGCTGGGGTCGATCCTATGGTTGGACTTTATGCTTCCTTCTGTATCGCTGTTACGATTGCAATATTTGGAGGCAGACCAGGGATGATCTCTGCTGCAACAGGGGCAATGGCATTGCTAATGGTTACACTTGTTGCGGATCATGGTTTACAGTATTTATTTGCTGCGACCATTTTAACGGGAATATTCCAAATTTTATTTGGTGTTCTTAAGTTAGCCCGTTTTATGAAATTTATTCCGAGATCGGTAATGATTGGCTTTGTTAATGCGTTAGCGATCTTGATTTTTATGGCTCAGCTAGAGCAATTTGTTGGAGCCAATTGGGTAATGTATGCAATGGTTGCTGGAGCACTTGCCATCATCTATCTTTTTCCGAGAATGACTAAGGTTGTTCCTTCTCCACTAGTGGCAATAATAGTTATTACAATCATTGCCATTATGACGAAGAGTGATGTCAGAACGGTAGGAGATATGGGAGCCCTTAGCTCATCTCTGCCTGCTTTTTTAATCCCGGATGTTCCCTTCAATTTTGAAACGTTAAAAATTATTTTTCCCTATTCAATTGGCTTAGCTATTGTTGGTTTAATAGAAACATTACTAACTGCTACTATCGTAGATGACATGACAGATACTGCTAGTGATAAAAACCGCGAAAGCCGCGGACAGGGAATTGCGAATATTGTCGCTGGCCTTTTTGGCGGAATGGCTGGATGTGCCATGATTGGCCAATCCGTTATCAATGTTAAATCTGGCGGTAGAGGAAGACTTTCAGCTCTTGTTGCAGGGACGTTCTTAATGTTCCTTATTTTAGTTTTAGGAAAAGTGGTTGTTCAAATCCCAATGGCGGCTCTTGTAGGCGTCATGATTATGGTATCTATTGGAACGTTCGATTGGTCTTCTATTAAAGGAATGGCAAAGATGCCTGCCACGGACTCGATTGTAATGGTTACTACAGTCGTAACGGTTGTATTTACTCATAATTTATCAATCGGAGTATTTGCAGGAATTATTTTAAGTGCGATTTTCTTCGTAGCAAAAATTTCAAAAGTCTATGTTACTTCAAAAGTAGTTGGGGATAAGAAAGTTTACGCTGTAAAGGGGCAGGTTTTCTTTGCCTCTGTAAATGAATTGCTTTCTTATATCGATTTTAGCAGCAACGATCAGAATGTAGAAATTGATTTTAGTGAAGCGCATGTGTGGGATGATTCAGCTGTAGCAGCTATTGATAAAATTGTTATAAAGTTGCGGGAAAATGGGGCATCCGTTCGGCTTGTTGGGTTAAATGCTCCAAGTTCTCATTTAATAGACCGTTTGGCTATTCATCAAAAGCATGGGGCGAAACTATCAGAACACTAAAGGTAATAAAAAACTGGGACTGTCCAAAGTCAATTAACCTGACTTTGGACAGTCCCTTTTGCTTTAGGTATATAAAATGATATCAAATTTCACACCATCTTCCACTTGCAATTACTATTTTGATAGTTTCCTATGTTTTAACTTAATCAAATGTGGGATGTAAATGGTTTGTAAATTGAAGTTTACAAAGGATTAGTGTTTGAAGGGTTTTTGCTTAATATTTGTTTTGTATATTTATATTGTAAAACAAAACAAAAACAAACATCTCAGGAGGAAAATGACCATGTCTTGGACTCGTAATTGGAAAAAAGGAATCATCGGTGTAATGACTATTTCTATGTTAGCAGCTTGTTCCTCAAACAATAGCAATAATGATTTAAGCGCAGGAGAAGAAACAGATTATAACCAATTGACATTGGCTCAAATAGAAGAAAAAGCAAAAGCAGAAGGTAAAGTAAATTCAGTTGGGATGCCAGATACTTGGGCAAACTGGGTGGAAACATGGGATGAGTTGGGAGCAAAGTATAATTTGCAACATTCGGATACAGATATGTCTAGTGCTGAAGAGCTAGCGAAATTTGCAGCAGAAAAGAAAGATGCAACAGCTGACATTGGTGATGTTGGAATTGCCTTTGGACCGATAGCAGAGGAGCAAGATTTGACGCTTGCTTATAAAACATCTTACTGGGATGACATTCCAGCTTGGGCAAAAGATGATAATGGAGACTGGATTGTTGGATATACAGGCACGATGTCTTTTATTACCGATAAAAATAATGTGAAAAATGCACCTGCGTCTTGGGCAGATCTGAAAAATGGCAATTACAAAGTTAGCATAGGGGATGCCCTAACAGCAAACCAAGCACAATTTGCTATTCTAGCAGCTGCCTATGCATTCGGCGGAGACGAAAAGAATATTCAGCCAGGTATTGATTTCTTTGCAGAATTAGCGAAACAAGGCCGATTATCTGCTGGGGATCCAAGTGTAGCTAATCTTGAAAAAGGTGAAATTGATGTTGCTTTAGTTTGGGATTTTAACGCACTGGGCTATCGTAAACAAATTGATGAAGCGCGTTTTGACGTAACGATTCCAGGAGAGGCTTCTGTTACATCTGGTTATGCCACTATTCTTAACAAGTACGCAAAAAATCCTCATGCGGCGATGTTAGCTCGTGAATACATTCTTTCTGATGAGGGGCAAGAAAATTTAGCAAAAGGATATGCTCGTCCAATTCGTGAAAACGTTAAGTTATCAAAAGAAGTTCAATCTCTTTTATTACCAAATGAAATGTATAAAAATGCTCAACCAGTGAGCGATCAAAAAGCTTGGGAAGACACAACAAAAAAGATTCCGCAAATGTGGCAAGAACAGGTGTTAATCCATGTCAAATAATCGTTTAATCATGATCGTTGTGGATGCGTTACGTTTTGATACGGCATGTTCACATATGGGATTTATGCAGCATTTGGTTGAACAAGGAAGGGTCGCGCGTTATGAAGTGAAATCGGAAGTCCCTTCGCTATCTCGACCTTTATACGAAACTATTTTAACTGGAACATCACCTTTCGTTCATGGCATTGTCGGGAATGGAGTCATTCGATTATCGACGCAAGAAAGTCTATTTCATTTAGCAAGACGCAGCGGGAAGAAAACCGCTGCAGCTGCTTATTATTGGGTAAGCGAACTTTATAGTCATGCGCCTTTTCGACATGGTATCGATCGAATTCAATTGGACAAGGATGCACCTATTGAAAATGGACTGTTTTATTTTGAAGATCATTACCCAGATAGTCACTTATTTGCCGAAGCTCAATGGCTTGTTTCAGAAAAAAATCCGGATTTTCTCTATATTCATCCGATGAATGTAGATGATGATGGACATAAATTTACAGCCGATTCGGTTCAATATCGAAATCGCGTTTTGGCTACAGATGCCCTATTGGCACAGACGTTGCCTATTTGGATGGACCTTGGTTATGACATCATCGTAACAGCTGACCATGGGATGACGGCTGATGGGAATCATGGTGGGAATACAACGGATGATCGTCATGTTCCGCTATTTATTGCCTCTAATAAAGTGAAACCGATTATTCAAGAGCAGGTCGTTTCACAGCTGCAATTGGCGCCACTTGCCTGTCATTTACTTGGAATCGATCCCTCTGAAGCAATGGTTCCTCTGCTCATGCCGGGTCTAGTCGATCAATAATGTGAAAGAAACTTCTATCACTGGGGGTTTCTAACATAATGGACATGGCGTTTCTTCATCGGCCATCCCCCCATTGATGGTTAGTTACTAATCTGCGATAAAAAGGGAGACAACATGATTATGAATGGAAAAAAAAGCGTACTTCTTATATTAGTTCCGTTCGCTTTATTGATGACGTTCTTTTTTCTCGTCCCGCTCGTTTACATGTTGGTAAGCAGTTTTTCTAATAGTCATGGGTTTACGTTAGAACATTATCAAGAAGCGTTATCAAGCTCTTATATTTTACAAGGGTTTAAAAATAGTTTCGCTTTGTCTGTCGTTTCAGCATTCATTGCCCTCGTTGTTTCTTTACTTGGGGTGTTTGCGATGACATATTTTCCCGAACAAATCCGCGAAAGGTTATTGATTTTGTCCAATTTAACCTCTAACTTTGCAGGTGTTCCGCTTGCTTTTGCATTTATTGTGTTGCTTGGAAATAGCGGTCTTTTTACATTAGCACTTCATTCGTTTGGCTGGGACCTATCCTTTTCGCTTTATAGTTGGTCAGGGCTTTTACTCATCTATATTTATTTTCAACTTCCTCTGGCAATTATGCTTTTATATCCGATTTATTACGGAATACAGCAGCAGTGGAAAGATGCCGCTTCTTTATTAGGCGCTTCACCGCTTGTATTTTGGAGAAAAATCGGTCTTCCTATTATCTTTCCAGGTATTGCAGGAACGTTTACCATTTTGTTCGCCAATGCGATGGGTGCCTATGCATCTGCTTATGCTTTAACGGGGAGTAATTTTAACTTAGCGGCTATTCGGATCGGGGCATTGATTACAGGAGATATCTTTGCTCAACCAGAATTAGCGAGCGCTATTGCCGTTCTGCTTGGTATGATCATGATAATTGTTATGTCGCTTAGTGAATGGCTTGTCAAAAAAACGAGAAGGGATTTGTTGAAGCGATGAAAAAATTTACAATCATTATGCTCACCCTGATCGGAATATATTTAGCTTTGCCAATTCTCGCAACAGCTTTGTATGCATTTTCAACAGAATGGAATAAAACCATTTTACCTGAAGGCTTAACGTTCGAATGGATTAGTATGCTCTTTCAAGATGCTCGCTTTATCGAGGCGTTCGGCCGATCTGTACTTCTTTCTGGAGGAGCAGTTATCATTTCGATCTTGTTTATTGTACCGGCGATTTTCGTAATCGTCTTATATTTTCCATCATTAGAAAAGTGGTTTCAAGCAAGTATTGTGATGGTGTACGCCTTCCCAGGTGTTATTCTAGCAGTTGGATTAATTCGATTTTATTCAGGCACAAGTTTGCCAATGATACTCGCTGTAGTCGGAGTATATGTCATCAGTGTGCTCCCATATATGTACCAAGGAACACGAAATAGCTTGAGGAATGTGCAAGGCCGTCAATTAATGGATGCGGCAGAATTATTAGGTGCTTCAAAAATGGACGCTTTCCGTAAAGTGCTGCTTCCAGCAGTATATCCAGGGTTATTCGTATCAGCACTGTTATCGTTTTCCGTATTATTTGGCGAATTTGTTTTGATTAACCTTGTGGTTGGTTCTCGCTTTGAAACCGTTCAAATCTATTTAATGGCGAAATTAAGTACAAGCGGTCATATTGCGAGTGCAATTGTGCTCGTATACATCGTGTTAATGGGGATTTTGACGATGGTGATGGCGGTATTAACGAATAAAGCGAAAGGGATGACACGTGCATGAGTCATGTATTGTTAAAAGACGTCCATAAACAATATCGAGATACAAATGTTCTGACTGGAATTGATATGAATATTCAAGATGGTGAATTTGTTACGCTACTTGGACCAAGTGGCTGTGGGAAAAGTACAATCTTGCGAATATTATCCGGTCTAACAGATGCAACCGGCGGTACGGTGATGATCGATGGAAAAGACATGAAGAACATTCCGCCCAAAAAGCGCAAAGTGGGGATGGTATTTCAATCATACGCATTATTTCCGAATATGACAGTGTTTGAAAATGTTGCATTTGGTTTAAAAATGAACAAAAAACCAGTAAATGAAGTAGAAGAACGTGTAGAAAGAATGTTAGAGCTCGTTGGTCTGCAAGAAAAGAAAAAGGCGTATCCGCATGAGCTTTCCGGCGGTCAGCAACAACGGGTTGCACTTGCTCGCTCACTCGTTGTTCGTCCGAAAGTATTGTTGCTTGATGAACCGTTAAGTGCGCTTGATGCACAAATACGGAAGCATTTGCAAGTCGAACTGCGCATGATTCAACGGGAACTGAATATGACGATGATTCTTGTTACACATGACCAAGAAGAAGCAATGTCTGTTTCTGATCGCATTTTCGTCATGAATAAGGGGAAAATTGCGCAAGAAGGAACACCATCTGAAATTTATACAAGGCCTAAAACGGAATTTGTTGCCAACTTTATTGGCAGATATAATGTTTTTTCAAAGGAGCAACTAGGAAGTTTGTTTGAGAAAAATTTAGCGATGTCTGCTGATAAATACGCGATTCGCCCAGAATCGATTCATATACAATCACAACCCTCCTCTTACCCATTACGAGCAATTGCCGGTGATTCAGTTATGAATGGAAATGTGATCCGGACAACATTTTATGCCAATGACAAGCAATTTACGACGGAACAATTGCATCACCGTGCCCCTACTTTTGTGCAAGGGATGGAATATCAATTATTTGTCGAACCAGAGGATGTTATTGCTTTATCATGAATGAAATAAAGGAAGAACGACATCGTTTAATTATTCAATGGGTGAAAGAGGAGAAGCGTGTATCCGTTGCAAAAATGGCGACAGCGTTTTCTGTGACGCCAGAAACGATTCGCCGAGACTTGAACGAGCTAGAGAAGCTTGAACAGTTAACTCGAGTACATGGGGGCGCTGTCCTGTATACAAAACTAGAAGAAGAACAAGCCTTTTTACGAAAGCTTGATATCAATCGGATCGAAAAAGTACAAATTGCTTTAGAAGCGATATCACGTATTGAAGATGGAGATACGATTGCGATCGATGTTGGGACGACAACGGTTCATATTGCTGATTTCATTCAAAATTTGCAGAATTTAACCATTGTAACGAATTCAATTGCTGCAGCCGATCGGTTTAATCAAGCGATTGAAGAAAAGCGAGTGACTGGAAAGGTTATCATGCTAGGTGGGGTGTCGAATCCCGCGCAATCCTCAGTCTCAGGTGCTATGACACTCGAATGGCTAAGTCATATGCATATGGATAAAGCGTTTATTTCCTGTGGTGGAATGGTTGCAGATACAATCTATGATTATGATTTAGATGAATCGCTCGTTTCAGCGAAAATGATGGCTTGCAGTAAGAAATGTATTTTGCTCGCGGATTCATCGAAAATAGGTGTTCCTTCATTTTTTTCTTTCGCTCAGGCGGGCCAATTCGATGAAGTTATAAGTGATCAGCTATGTCCGAAAGAATGGAAAGAATCGTACACGAAATGGACAATCGCAAAGGGGAGTCAAGTGGAATGTTAATCGATTATCACGTACATCTAGAAGAAGGACCATATTCGTTTAGCTGGCTTGAACGAACGGCGAAAGCTCTTGGATATTTTCAACCAATTGAATTACTTGAACGTGGGTCGAAAGCAAAGATTGAATACGAAATGAATCAGCTGCACAAACGATTGAATGCTGGCTGCTATAGTCAAGAATGGTTGGATTTATATTTGAAAAAAGCAAAGGAAGTCGGTTTGAAGGAAGTTGGCATTGTCGATCATTTGTATCGCTTTCAAGAAACGAAGAATTATTTTGAAACCGCGTTGAATTTAGACCCATCTCATTCAATTGGTGCATTGCAGTCATACTGGTTGAAAAGTGTCATGACGGAAAAGATGGACGAATTCGTAGAAGCTATTTTAATAGCAAAAAAGCGCTGGGAAAATGAAGGTGTCTCATTAAAGTTAGGCATTGAAGCGGATTATTTTGTCGGGCAAGAGCAGGAGCTTGCAGCCCTTTTAGAAGGAAAACCATGGGATTATGTGATCGGTTCTGTTCATTTTGTAGATGGATGGGGATTTGATAATCCACAAACCGTATCTCACTTTGAAAAGCAAGATTTAACCAAGTTATATACACGTTTTTATGAAACCGTTGAAAAAATGATTCGGTCAAAGATGTTTGATTTTGTTGCCCATTTAGATAATTTAAAAGTATTTAATTTCAAAGTAAACAATGAATCATTTAATCAAGAATGGTATGAACGTATAGCAGATGCACTATTAGAAACGAATACGGCTACAGAAGTGAATGCGGGTCTATATTATCGCTATCCAGTTAAGGAGATGTGTCCATCCGTAGATTTCCTAAAGACAATCGTCAAGAAAGGTGTGCCCATTACTCTTTCTTCTGATTCACACTTTCCAGACGATCTTGGTAAATATGTTGCAGAAAACAAGTCATTATTGCAGCAATTAGGTGCTCCAAAGCTAGCAACCTTTAAGCAAAGAGAAAGAATCATGGTACAGATCCAGTAAAAGGGGTCTGTTTTTTTTGATAAGAGGGAATTACTATCTTATAAAAAAATACCGAAATTTCATTATTTAATAAACTATTTTTAATTAAATTGAAATAATAAAATAGTTTTTTGTAATTCTTTTTTGAGATAAAATTAACTGTGCAAAGCTTGTAAAAACAAAATTTAGTTTCCACGCATGATGTTTTTACATACATATAAAGTAATGGGCGAATGTTTGAAAAATATTCCTCAATAAATCACACCTTAATCACTCCCTTTCTTAATTCACAAAGTGGTAAAATAGGAAAGTGATTGAGAATGGAGGTTCACATTATTTATGAAAACGAAAGTTGGACTATTATACGGCGGGAAATCTGCTGAACATGAAGTTTCTATGCAAACAGCTATGGCTGTCCTAAAGGCTTTGGATCAAGAGAAGTTTGAAGTTTATCCCATATATATATCAAAAGATGGCGGTTGGAATAAAGGACCACAGTTAACAGGACCTGTTACAAATGTGAAGGAGCTGGCGTTTTCCAACTTGGATGCACTGCCTCCAACTGCTTTAGCTCCTGCATTGTTTAAGGCTGCAGAAGATGAAAAAAGCTCATTTGATGTAATTTTCCCGCTGCTGCACGGACCGAATGGAGAAGATGGTACAGTTCAAGGGCTGCTTGAGCTTCTCAATCTTCCTTATGTAGGAAATGGTGTTTTGTCCTCTTCAGCAGGCATGGATAAGGTAATCATGAAAAATATCTTTGCTCAAGCTGGTCTTCCACAAGTAAAATACTGTTGGTTTATTCGTAGTGAATGGGAAAAGTCGAATGAGGCTGCTTATCAAAAAGTAGAAGATGAACTAGGCTATCCATGCTTCGTCAAGCCGGCCAACCTTGGTTCAAGTGTCGGTATTAGTAAGTGTACAAATAGATCGGAACTTGAAAAAGCCTTTGCTGAAGCATTCCAATTTGACCGTAAGATCATTATCGAAGAGGGAGTGACAGCAAGAGAAATTGAAGCGGGTGTTCTTGGAAATGATGATCCTGAATGCTCGGTTGCCGGTGAAATTGTGCCGAAGAAAGAATTCTATGATTATAAGGCAAAATACGAAGATGGAAACACAGCTCTTATTATTCCTGCAGAAATTACAAATTCTGAGTATAATCAGCTAAAGGAAATGGCCATTCGGGCATTTAAAGCGCTAGATTGTTCCGGACTTGTAAGAGCGGACTTCTTTTTAACAAGGGAAGGGAAATGGTATATCAATGAGGTCAATACAATGCCTGGATTTACACCATTTAGCATGTTCCCTCTTCTTTGGAAGCATACTGGGGTCGAGTATCCTCAGCTTATCGAGCGCCTTGTGAATTTAGCTATTGAAAGACATGCGGAAAAGCAGAATATTAAATATACGATGGAATAATTGTGCGAGAGCATATAGGGACACGGCGATTTGCCGTGTTTCTTCAATGAATAATGTGTTTGGGGATATTCGCAGTCTATATGGAGGTAACCGATGATAATAAAAACTGTTAAAGAAATTTCCGAGATGATTAAGATTGATAATGAAATTTCCCGTTTTCAGGATACTGTCATAAGCGGTGTCAGCATTGATACAAGGAAAATACAGACTGGCAATTTATTTGTTCCTTTTAAAGGTGAGAATCAAGATGGCCATCGATTTGTGGAGGAGGCTATTAAAAAGGGTGCCGCGGCAGCCCTTTGGCAAAAGGATGTTCCAAATCCTCCATTACATTTGCCAGTTTTAATAGTAGAAAATACACTGCTGGCTTTACAGGAGCTTGCAAGAAATTACCGGCACACGCTCGGCGTTCGCATTGTTGGAGTAACGGGCAGCAATGGGAAAACAACAACAAAGGACATGACTGCTAATCTGCTGTCAATCAATTATAAAGTCCAAAAAACAGAAGGAAATTTTAATAATGAAATTGGTTTGCCCTTAACGATACTTGATCTTGATCAGGATACGGAGATTGCTGTCCTTGAGATGGGGATGAGCAGTAGAGGGGAAATCGATTTTCTAACGCGTTTGGCTGAGCCTGAGGCTGCGATTATTACGAATATCGGTGAGTCGCACCTGCTCGATCTTGGGTCAAGAGAGGGAATAGCAGAAGCTAAGCTGGAAATTATTAATGGACTGCAGGAAAATGGGGTAATTACTTATTATGGTGATGAACCTCTGCTGGATGAAAAGCTATCTAACTATAAAGGCAATATTAAGATTAGAACATTTGGAAGAAGCGGTATGAATGATATATACCCAGTAGAGATAGAACAAAATGATACCGGAAGCACTTTCAAAACAAATGTTGCGGATATAGAGTTTAAACTTCCGGTTCTTGGGACCCATAATGTATTAAATGCACTGGCAGCAATGACTGTTGCTTGTCATTTTGGGGTTCCATTCGAACGAATGAATGAAGGCTTCTCGAAGCTGAAACTAACAAATATGAGAACCGAGCTTTTACAAGGCAAAAAAGGTGAAAAAATTATCAATGATGCTTATAATGCTAGCCCAACCTCCATGCATGCAGCGATCGAACTCCTTTCCCATCTCCCAGGGTACAAAAATAAAATTCTTGTTCTTGGTGATATGCTTGAATTAGGGCCACAAGAAAAGGAGTATCATTTAAAAATGGGTGAATCCATTGAACCTGAAAAAATCGGCTATGTGTTTACGTTCGGAAAGCTGGGCGAATGGATTGCAGAAGGGGCCAAAACGAAATTGCCTGCAGATCGGGTTTTCGCATTTGCCGAAAAACAGCCTCTCATTGAAAAACTTGAAAAGCTTGTTGATAAGGAAACGATTGTATTAGTAAAGGCGTCTAGAGGCATGCAGCTAGAAAGTATTGTTGCAGCACTCCAATAGTGGGAGAGATTATAGCGTTTTGGTTTCCGCTTATTGCAAATACTCGTTTGAGCGGAAACCATATCACATTAAAAAGGAAAAATCCCTGTTCCAAGCGAAACGGGGATTTTTCCTTTTTACAACCCAATCCTTATTAATTGAAAAATGAATCAACACGATCAAAATTCCAGATACAATAAAAGAAACGATAAATTCCTTCCCCATATGAAACTCCCCTTTACTTCACTTTTATCTCTTATACAAATGAAGAAGGTGAATGGTTCAAGAAATCAACAAATCAAGTTTAACATAGCTAATAATCTTAATATAACCTTTACAAAATATAAACGCTGTTTCAGGTTTTTTACATTATAATTATTAAGCTTAACTAATGAATTACCGATGAAATAACAGGGTGTCTCTCCTGGTATATTTTATTAAAGTCTTATTCATCAGTACAACTTTCCAAATATGTTTCGGATAATTTCATCTATAGGGGGAACATGAATTGATTGGTATTCCATTCAAGTCNNCTTTAATAGCAAATGAAAAAGGAGCTCTGCGTTTTTTAAAAAGAAGGAATATAGAACAAGCAGAGGATCAAGAGGTATCATTTAACAAAAATAGTTTTGTTAGCAGCACTATTGATGAATTAAAAAACAGTAAAGAATATTCTCAACTATTATTTATAGGATTGTCAGACACGGATATTGAGAATCTTGTACAGATTCGTCCTATTATTGAAAAAAATGCTGAGGATATAGTTGATAACTTTTATTTGAAAGTACAAGCAATGCCTAATTTGTTTGACATTATCCAACAGCATTCATCAATTGACCGTTTAAAACAAGCGTTTGTACAGTATTTACTTGATATGGTCTCAGGGGAAATTGGAGAAAAATATGTGAACCGGCGGAAGAGTATTGGCCGTGTTCATAACCGGATAGGCTTATTTCCACAATGGTATTTAGGTGCTTACACACTACTTCAAAACGAAATCCTTTCTGTGTTAATGAAGGAAATCCATTCAAGTGAAAAGGTATTTACATACTATTCTTCATTTCAGCGGCTCTGTTCCTTTGACATGCAGATAGCAATAGAAACCTATATAGAATCGTATACTTCATCGATGATGAAGCTGGGTGAAATTGGAGAGTTTCAAGCCAGCTTAAAAGATTCCTCTGCAACTTTGGCGGCAAGTGTTGAAGAAACAACATCCACCATTGCTGATAAGGAAATTGTTGTGGAGCAAATGCGTGAAGAAATACTTGAGATTCAAGTTTCCTCTAAGCACATGATTACACATGTAGAGGAAGGCAAGCAAGATGCATCAAATGCCTTATCTAAAGTTGATCGAGTTGTCGAATTAATTGATACAACGAAAGCGCTAGCCAAGGAGCTCAGTGAAAGTTCAGCACAAATCGGACAGATAGTTAATTCAATCCGGGGGATATCTAACCAAACGAATATACTTTCATTAAATGCGGCAATTGAAGCGGCCCGAGCAGGAGTACATGGAAAAGGATTTTCAATTGTAGCACAGGAAGTAAGGAAGTTGGCTCATCAAACAGAAGACGCTCTTGATCACATCCAAGGACAAATTAAAGCGACACAGATAACGATTGAAAAATTTGAAAATAGCTTTCAATATATTGTGGGAGAAATACATATGTTCAGGGATGCTAGCGACAATATTATTAAGATTTTAGAAAAATCCGTTGACAGTGTACAATTGACAGACAAAAGAATCGGTCATTTCAGTGATTATGTGAACGAATTCAAAAAGGCGTTTGCTGATATTTCGATTGCTTCACAAGAAATTGCCAAAATGGCTGAACAATTGAGTGGAATGAATCATGAATTAGCTGATAAGTTTAACAGCTAAAATAGGATTTTATTGTAAACCTTTGTGCAAGTGCGTAAGGCTTGCTTTTATTTCATTAATATTTGCCAAAGCAAAAATCAGCATGGCTCCGAGAAATAGGTGTAAAATATGATTATCTACATTTTGGCTGGTGGTGATTTTTGTGATTGGATGTTTATGTATTCATGGCTTTACGGGAGCACCTTTTGAAGTAGAGCCGCTTGTATCCTATTTAAAGAAACGGACCAATTGGGAAATTGCAGTTCCGACACTTCCAGGGCATGGAGATACGTTAAGCTTAAAAGGGATTGAATATAAAAATTGGATCGAACATGCTGAACAGGCATTGCAGCAGCTTATTGAGAAGTGTGAAACTGTGTATGTCATTGGCTTTTCAATGGGCGGTCTGATTGCGAGTTACTTAGCTGTCCACTATCCTGTGACAAAGCTCGTGTTACTTAGTGCAGCGGCCTATTATGTAAATCCTAAGCAGCTGCTCTTAGATATTGGTGAGATGGCAAAAGACGCTTTTCGCGGTCGATTAACAGAAAATGAAATGTTTATGAGATATAAAAGAAAAATATTAGCTACTCCTATTACGGCTACGCTCCAATTTCGAAGACTTGTTGCTGCAATCAGACCGATTTTAGGAAAGATTGAAATCCCAACCCTTATCGCCCAAGGGGAGTGTGATGGTGTTGTTCCGCCAAAGAGTGCACAATATTTATACCACAGGATTGGGACCTCGGCGAAGAAGCTCATTTATCTTAAAGAGTCAAAACATCTCATTTGCCATTGTGAGGAAAGAGAAAATCTTTTTTCCGAAATTTATCACTTTCTATTGAAGAGAGAACCTGCTTAAAAAGGGTTCTCTTTTCTGCATTCATTGCAAACACCTTTATAAAATGATAAAATTATCAACAAAGTGCCAAAAGGAACTTCTCATGAAACCTGGACATACTCCTATTGGAGAATGTCTTTTTTCACTTTCAAGTAGGATTAATTGAATGTGAATATATACAGAAATTAGATTAGTTTTTTTTAGAAGGAGAGAAAACAGTGACAAAGTTTCAAGATCTGGGAATTAGCCCTGCAACGATGAAATCCCTGAAGCGAATGGGATTTGAAGAAGCTACACCAATTCAAGCGCAAACGATCCCGTTAAGCTTAGAAAATAAAGATTTAATCGGACAAGCACAAACGGGTACAGGAAAAACGGCAGCGTTTGGAATACCGATGATTGATAAAATAGATTATGAAAAAGATGTCATCCAAGGAATTATTATTGCTCCTACACGCGAGCTAGCAATTCAAGTATCTGAAGAATTATATAAAATCGGCTATGGAAAAAGAACGAAAGTATTAGCCATTTATGGCGGTCAAGATATTAACCGTCAAATCCGCGCTTTGAAAAACCGTCCACATATAATTGTGGGAACTCCTGGCCGAATATTGGATCATATTAACCGGAAAACATTGCATCTTGAAAATGTTCAAACTGCTATTCTAGATGAGGCAGATGAAATGTTGAATATGGGCTTTATTGAGGACATTGAAGCGATTCTTGCTCAAATTCCGGAGGAGCGCCAAACGTTGTTGTTCTCAGCAACGATGCCGCCTCCAATTCAAAGAATGGCTGAACGGTTTATGAAGGACCCGCAGATTGTACGTGTGAAGACAAAAGAGGTAACAGTTCCTTTAATTGAACAATACTATCTGGAAGTACAGGAAAGAAGCAAATTTGATATTTTGACAAGACTTCTGGATATTCAATCGCCAGAGCTCGCTATCGTGTTCGGACGGACAAAACGCCGTGTTGATGAGCTTGCAGAAGCATTAAACCTAAGAGGCTATAACGCGGAAGGCATTCACGGGGACTTAAGCCAGGCGAAACGCATTTCAGTTCTAAGGAAATTTAAAGAGGGCTCAATTGATGTTCTTGTTGCGACTGATGTAGCAGCCCGCGGATTGGACATCTCTGGAGTTACTCATGTATATAACTTTGATATTCCGCAGGACCCTGAAAGCTATGTACACCGAATTGGACGTACAGGACGTGCAGGGAAGTCGGGAGTGGCAATGACCTTTATTACGCCAAGAGAAAAGTCTTACTTGCAGGTCGTTGAAAGAACAACAAAAAGAAAAATAGAAAAAATGAAGCCGCCAACATTAGATGAGGCTCTTGAAGGACAGCAAAAAGCGGTTGTAGAGCGTATTCTGCAATCGGTGGAATCGAACAATCTTCAATACTATAAGCAGGCAGCAGAAGAATTACTAGAGCAGCAGGATGCAACGATTATTGTTCAGGCCGTACTAAAAATGCTGACGAAGGAACCTGACACAACTCCTGTTAAGTTAACGGAAGAAAAGCCAATGCCTGCAAAAAGGGAGCGCAGACAAGACGATCGCAGCAAATCTTACGGAGGCCAAAGAGGAAGACAGAGCGCGCCAGTAAGATCTCGCCAAGGATCTTCAGGAAAACGCTACAGCAATAATGGCAGCAATCGAAGCAATTTTAATAATTACCGTTAAGTTAGAAGAGAGCAATGCTCTCTTCTTCTTTTTTAAGGATTAAGCTTTTGTCATGTTTAAATCCCACGCGATTCCATAAGCATCCTTCACTTTTGCATATTTCGCTCCCCAAAAAGTATCTTGAAGCTCCATTAAAACTGAACCTTTATTACTTAAGCGGTCATAAACCTTTTGGATTTCATCTTCTGAATCGAACTCAAGAACTAACGAAATCTGATTGCCAATTTGAACATCGCCATCTGAAAAGGAATCGGAAGCCATAAAGAATAAATCATCTTTTTTAAATTGTGCATGCATGATTCGGTTGTCTGCATCTGGCGGAGTTGGGTAATCCGCATCGCCAAAGGTTTGTAAATTTAAAATCTCACCTTCGAATACTTCTTTATAATATTCAAGTGCTTCCCTTGCATTTCCGTTGAAAAATAAATAGGGTGTAGCTTGACCTTTCATAAATTTCACTCCTAAAATTTTGTCCAATACCATATTTCCCATTATAAAGAATGTTTAATCAGAGGCAAAGAACAAGTGTTCGACAAATGAGGAAGTTATTCATTTCAAGTTAGATAATTTTAGATTTTGAATCCTATTTAGTACTATTAACGTAATGATACTTAGCTCTAAGTTTAGGAGGTACCATATGGTTTTAGAACCGCAAAGAAGGATATCCGAAAGAGGATTAACAGTCTGGAGGATTTCCGGTGCAATTCATTCGTTTTTTTCATTATTGCTAGCTGGAGGGGTTATTGCTCTTACCATAATATTTAATTGGCCAATGTGGATGATTGCCGTTGCCCTTATATTATTTGCTATCGATATGTATTTAGTGATTATGCTCATCCCTACTTTGAGATGGAAGCGTTGGCGGTATGAGGTAAGGGAAAATGAAATCGAACTTCAGCATGGAGTGTTCGTCATCAAAAGGACTCTCGTGCCGATGATTAGAGTTCAGCATGTTGATACCCGGCAAGGGCCGATTTTGCGAAAATACGGTTTAGCCACTGTGGCCATTTCAACTGCTGCGACTGTACATGAAATTCCGGCTTTGGATATGGATGAGGCGGAGGAGCTAAGATTTTTCATTTCTAAGCTGGCAAGGGTGGCTGATGAAGATGTCTGAGCCAAGAAGACTGCACCCGATTTCAGCAGTTGTAAATTTTTTAAAGCAATTGAAAGATTTAATTATTCCATTTCTTGTTTTTGTTGTTTTTGGAAGCAGGGATGGGAGTATTCAACTTATTATTTCAGTTGTTATTATCGTTTTCATCTTAATCGCTGGAATCATATCCTGGCTGAGATTCACGTACCGGCTAGAAGAGGGAGAGCTCAGGATAGAGTACGGTGTATTTGTTAGAAAGAAAAGATATATTCCACTTGATCGCATTCAGAGTCTTGATTTATCGGAAGGGATATTACATCGTCCATTTGGTCTTGTAAGAGTGAAGGTGGAAACGGCCGGTTCAAGCAGCAAAGGGGAAGCTGAAGCTGTGTTAACCGCCATTTCAAAGGAAGAGGCAAATCAAATTCAGCACATTCTTTTTTTCGCAAAAAATGAAAAAAAGGAAACCGATGCAGAGGTGTCTTTTGAAGACACTCAAGAGAAAATACTTTATAAAATTACCCCGGGTGAGCTCCTGCTTATGGCGTCTACCTCTGGAGGAGTCGGTGTTGTTTTTTCCGCGTGTTTTGCTTTCGTTTTCCAATTTGAAGAAATGATCCCTTATGAAAGACTGTTTAACGGGTTGGAGGATGTGATTTCAAACGGGGTCCTTTTTATAAGCATTCTAGTGTTTATAGGGTTTTTGATTGCGTGGGTGGCTGCGTTAGTAGGGACTATGGTAAAGTATGCTGGTTTTACAGTAAAGAACGTAGGAGAGGACCTTATCATAACGAGAGGACTTTTAGAGAAGCGTCAGATTACGATCCCTCTGCACCGGATTCAAGCCATTCGGATATCAGAAAATTTAATTAGACAGCCTCTTGGATTTGGAACCGTATTTTTAGAAAGTGCCGGCGGGTCTGCTATTGATCAGGAAAGTGCGCGGGTCATGATACTTCCAATTATCAAAAAAGAACGCATTGCCAACATATTAACTCCTTATTTAAATGATTATTCATTTGAGTCTGTTATCGAATCTGCACCGAGCCGGGCATTAAAACGGTATATGTTTAGAGGGCTTCTGTATAGCTTACCGATAGCAGCAGTACCCGTCATCTTTTTTAGACCTTGGGGGTATTTGGCCCTGTTGTTCGTTCTCCTATCCATTGCTTGGGCGTTTGTTAAGTATAAAGATGCGGGCTGGGGAATTGATGAATTACAGTTGAATTTAAGATATCGTGCAGTAAATAAAACAACAGTTTTTATGAAAAGAAATCGAATTCAGTCCTTGAATATAAAAGAAAGCTATTTTCAAAGAGGGAAAGAGCTAGGGACTGTTACTGCAGTAGTTATGTCTGGTTCAGGCGGAACAGGCGGTACGGTTGTAGATTTGGAGAAACAGGATATAAATGATATTTATAAATGGTATTCCTATACGAAATTAAGCGCCGATTAGGCGCTTTTCGTATTTAAAAATTTAGAATTTTAACCGATAGTAATAATGGACTAGTTTTCTTTATGGTGCTTAACCCTCTTTCGAGTGAGCTTTACCCAATTCTCGGCTATTGAGGGGAAGGTTGAAAGGCGTTCTATTGAAGGTGGTCGAATTGGATAATTGTGACTCAGGAGGGATTTTATTTGTTTACGACTAAGAAGAGAAATATTCAATTGACAGAAGAAAACACAGAATTAAAAAATCGCTTGAAGGTTATTTTTGAAAAGGCACAGCAAAATGAAGAGTATCTTAACGATTTCATTGAGGGCTTTAATAGTGAATTAACAATTGCCATTGAACAGCATGAGAAGGTAAATGGGCAGCACGATGTCTTGGGCGAATTAGTAGGAAAAATAAATGAACGGTTTGATAAAGTAAACAATATTAGCCAGATGTCCTATGATAAATCCCTTGGCCTGCAAGAAAAGGGTCAGAATTTATTTGAATCAACTGTAGATATGGTGAAAATCTCAGAAGAGGGAAGGGATTCTGTTAGTAAAGTTGAAGGACTCATTGCCAAATTAGGTGACCAGCTGCATGAGACATCCGTTAAAATGAATCAGTTAAATGAAAGATCGAAAGAAATTGAGATTATCGTCAAAGTGATAAAGGAAATTGCTGATCAAACGAATTTATTGGCGCTTAACGCTTCCATTGAAGCTGCAAGAGCGGGGGAACATGGTAAGGGGTTTGCTGTTGTCGCTGAAGAGGTAAGAAAGCTTGCTGAAAATACAGCGGAAAGCACCCATAATATAAGCGTCCTGACACAGAATATCCAAAAAGATATTGAGGACTCACTGCAATCGACAAAGATGAGCACAGGGTTAATCGAAAATGGGATTCAGCTTAGTACTGACACGACAAGTAAAATAAACTACATTTTAACAGTGTTTAATAACGTCCAATCTGAGGTAAAAGATGTGATTGGCACAATCGAAGAGCAAAGAGAATATTCAAATGATGTGATGAGCGAAATAAGCGAAACACAAGCTATTTTTGAACAGGCAAATGAGATGATAATTAGACATATTAATGATGCAAGTGTTGTTGATGAGAAATTAGAAGGCGGTATTAGACAGGTTGCAGAATTAAGCAATTGGGGCAAGGTGCTCAAGGAAAATAATGAATAAAATATTCCATAAAAAACAGTGAGTTTCACTGTTTTTTTCTTTGCTAAAGGAAAAAAGGGAATGATTATAGTTATTAAGAATAGGTATAGTTACGGGCAATACATAAACTTAAGTTTTTATTAATAGGAGGTTTAGATGAAATTATTAATACTTGGGGGAACAAGGTTTTTGGGACGATATCTTGTCGAAGCTGCTTTAGAAAAGGGACATCAGGTAACACTCTTTAATCGGGGAAAAGAAAACCCTAATTTGTTTCCTGATGTTGACACGCTTATTGGTGACAGGAATGGGAACCTAGAAGCATTGAAGGGGAAAAAGTGGGATGCAGTTATTGACACTTGCGGTTTTATTCCACGTATCGTGAGAGAATCAGCAGAACTATTATCTGATGTAACGGAGCACTATACCTTCATTTCAAGTGCCTCCGTTTATACGGACTTAACCAAAATAGGTATTAATGAAAATCATCCTGTTCTTACAATCTCAAAGGAGAAGGAAGAGGAAATTACAAAAGGCATAGCTGGTCCCTTATATAACGAATATTATGGTCCCTTAAAGTACTCCTGTGAACAAGTGATTGAAGAGGTAATGCCTAATAGAGCTTTGTTCATTCGTGCGGGTTTGATTGTTGGTCCACATGATTATTCCGATCGTTTCACCTACTGGGTTCAAAGAGTAGCTAAAGGTGGGGAAGTGTTTGCTCCTGGGAGCCCAGATAAACAAATTCAATTAATCGATGTAAGAGATCTGGCAACAGGGATCATCAACATGGTTGAGAGAAGAAAATCAGGTGTTTTCAACGTAACTGGACCAAATGATACGTTGACAATGGGAGATTTTCTTCAGGAATGTAAATCAGTCAGTAAGAGTGATGCTATCTTTACGTGGATAGATGAAGAATTTTTAGATAAAAATCAAGTGAAATATTGGACCGAAATGCCTTTGTGGCTCCCTGAAAAATTAAATATGCCCGGGTTCCTTGCATTAAACATTGAAAAAGCAGTAAATGAAGGTCTAACATTTCGCTCTTTGGCAGACACCATTCGTGATACGTTAGAATGGGACTCTAGCCGGGCGGTGGACATTGAACGTAAAGCAGGCATGGAATATATGAAAGAAAAGGAATTATTAGAACGGTGGCATGCGACCATAAAAAGTAATTTTTAATCGTGGGGTAAAGAAATGGAGAATAGCCCTAAAGGGTATTTATATTTATTAGGTTTATGGAGTTCAGTTATTTTCGCTTTAACAGGTATACTGTATGGAGCAAGCATGGGGATTTTATTAAGTAAATATTCCATACCGGAGTATATAAATTTGGAGCAGTTTATGAGTTCTGTTGATCCGGAATTTATTGATTTATATGCATTTTGCCAACTATTTGCTTGCGTTTCAACGGTGTTCTTTATGATCATCTTGTGTACCATTCATGAATGTGTTGAACAATACGATAAAATTTTTAGCAAATTAAGCATCTGTTTTGGAATAGGTTTCACCATATTAGCTTCACTAAATTATTTTATTCAATTCAGTATTGTAAGACTTAGTCTGAACGAAGGAACGATACAGAATTTAGAAAGCTTTGTTCAATTTAATCCCCGGTCTTTTTCATTTGCGATCAACATGCTTGGGTGGAGCTTATTTTTAGGGCTGTCTACATTATTCCTTGGAATGATATTTAAAGGGAAAGGAATACATTTAGGAATTAGAGTATCATTTTACTTAACAAGCTTATTTTGTATGATTGGATTTATAGGCTTTATCTTTGATAGCCAGTTCCTTTTGCTGATTTTTCAATTAGGAATGACGATAGGGCTTACGATAGGGGCAATCCTGCTTGCTTTTGCATTTAAAAGGTCGAAAAGAGACAATATCATCATTAATAAAAAAAGCGATGCCATTTCGATTCCATAATGACATCGCTTTTTCATTTAGTAATCTTATGTTACCTGAATAGTAATCCTAATATCGCCAAAATGATAATGCCGCACCATATCATTAATTTTGGAGCTGATACTCCTTTGAAAGATGCAGGATGTTTTTTTCCTAGGTTAAAGTTGAATCTTATGTTTGGTCTTTGCTTATGTGGCAGCAAGGCTAAACCTAACAAAAAGCCAGCTAGCAGCCCGAAAAAATGGGCCGTAACATTGATATTTGGCTGCAAAAACGTCATAATCAAGGCGATGATGGTGATAGTCAATATAAGTTGAGAATTTGCCTTTGACATTAAATCTTTTCTATACATGATGACAGAAGCATAAAATCCGAATAATCCAAAGATCGCTCCGCTTGAACCGACATGTATATAGGTTAAGGGTTCCAAAAAGAGTGTCGCGACATTCGCGGCCATTCCAGCTATAAAATACACGAAGATGAATTTTCCCTTTCCTAGCATACGCTCCAAAGCAGGACCAAAAAGGACAAGGGAAAAGCTATTAAAAATCACGTGCGGCAAATCGCCATGCATGAGAATCGGTGTGACTAGACGCCAGTATTCCCCTTCCGAAATATAAAGGTTTACCCCGGCGAAATGTTCATAAAGCCATAAGTTGGGGAGCAACGGGAAAACGGATATGAAGTAAAGAACAATATGAATGGCAATAATGATTGAAACCACTGGATAATATCGCAGAAATTCTTTAAAGCTTTCCGTCCGTATAAACATAAGGCCCCTCTTTTCTCTACTTTCTCTCCATCATAGCCTAAAATGGAAATGAACATGCTATTTAACATATTAGAAAAACACGAAGACTTGCTATTCTTATATTATTGTTTATGCAAATATTAAATGAAATAGAAGGATGATCAAAGATGATTACTGGAATTGGCATAGATATTGTAGAACTTAATCGAATAAAAAAAATATTTGAAAGGCAAGTGAAATTTGCGGAAAGGATTTTAACACCGAAAGAAACCGCTGAATTTCAGACATTACCTTTAGAACGAAAGACAGAATTTTTGGCGGGGCGATTCGCAGCAAAAGAAGCCTTCTCTAAAGCAATGGGGACAGGCATTGGAGGAAGCCTTTCCTTTTTAGATATTGAAATTGAAAAGGATGAAAAGGGGAAGCCTTATGTGTCCAAGCCGATTCAAAAGGGTGTACACCTTTCCATTTCTCACAGTAAAGAGTATGCAGTGGCTCAGGTCATCATTGAAAAGGTGTAAGTAAAAAAGCAAAAAGCTTGTCATTCAACCTAGCATATTCCAGATGGTTGTCTCATATATTCATAGTGCAATAGGAGAGACAAGGCTAGACAAGGGGATTCATTTTTCATATCCACATTCGTCTATCCTTTACCTCCTCCACGATTAGCGCAAAACTAAGTCAGATATTCATCAAGGAAAGTTGATCTAGTTGCCAAAGAATTGTTTAGCAACAAGGTAGATGGATTTTGTTGAAAAATGACTTAGGTGCTGTGGCTGGACAATACACTGAATAGAGGCAAAAGGGGTTGAAGGAATGAGGAGAAAGTGGTTAATGCTGCTAATCGGGATATTGGCAGTGATAGCGTTGTCTGCTTGCGGAACGAAATCCAAGGAAGCTGTAGTGAAGGATCTGAATGGGAAAGTTGAGGAATTAAAGAGTTACAAGGCAAACGCGAAGATGACATTAGAAATGGGAACTGAACCACAGGTGTATGACATTGAGGTTTGGCATAAAAATCCATCCTACTACCGTGTCAATTTGAAAAATGCCCAAAAGGATCAAAGCCAAATGATTCTGCGCAATGATGAGGGGGTTTTTGTTCTGACACCAGCACTGAATAAAAGCTTCCGTTTTCAAAGCGAATGGCCAAAAAACAGCAGTCAGGCCTACCTTTATGAGTCTTTAGTGAAGGATATTGTTGAGGATAAAGAGGCTAAATTCACTGCGACCAAGGATCATTACGTTTTTGAAACGAAAACAAGATATCAAAATAACCAAATGCTTCCTACCCAAGAAATCACGTTAAAGAAATCTGACTTAGCTCCAGTGAGTGTGAAGGTCATGGACACGGATAAAAACACCCTTGTAAAGGTTGAGTTCACTGAAGTTAAATTTAATGCCGCCTTTGATAAGAAAGATTTTGATATGCAGAAGAACATGACTAGTGCTCAACTATCTGTTCCTGTATTAGCGGAAGTGGGCAGCGAAGAGTTCTCGGTCAAATACCCTTCTGAATTCCCAGGTGCTGATTTAGTTGATGAGAAGGCCATTACAACGGATAACGGCAAACGAGTTGTCTTAACATATGATGGAGAAAAATCTTTCACAATCGTACAAGAAAAAGCCAATGTTATGCCGGTTTCCTCTTACACAACGGTAAGCGGCGAGCCAGTAGATTTAGGCTTTACGATAGGTGCTTTATCTAATAATACAATTAAATGGACGTATCAAGGGGTCGACTATGTGATTGCCTCAAATGACCTGACAGAAAAAGAACTAGTTGAGGTTGCAAGGTCCGTTCAAGAAAGTACAGTAAAATAATTTCTTTATGGGCTCTGAATAAGGGCCTTTTTTATATGCAGATATTCCTGAAAAGTTGGAAAATTAATTGACAAAGGTGTCGAAGGGAGTCGATAATCGACATATAAAAAAGAAAAAAAGGGTGTTCAAATGATGGCCAAAGTTGCAGATTGTCAAACAGCTTTTTATAGAGATACTTGGGCGGAAATTAATTTGGATCATATAGCATATAATGTTGAGGAATTGAGAAAGCATGTACAGGATGTCGTTAAGATCTTTGCTGTTGTCAAGGCCAATGGGTATGGACATGGGGATGCAGAGGTTGCCAAGGCAGCGTTAGAGGCAGGTGCCAACTATATTGCCGTAGCCATACTGGATGAGGCGCTTTCCTTAAGGAAAAAGGGCATTACCGCACCGATTCTTGTTCTTGGTGCAAGCCGTCCAGAGGATGCGGAGATTGCCATTGAACAAAATATCACATTGACAGTCTTCCAGCTGGAATGGCTTGAAAGAGCAAAGCATTACGTTGGATCTAATCAAAAATTAACGATCCATTTAAAACTAGATACCGGAATGGGAAGAATAGGAATAAGAAGCGGGAAGGAGCTTGAGGAGATTGAGATTGTTGTTGCCAAAAGTCATGCCTTCCATATAGAAGGGGTTTTTACTCATTTTGCGACAGCTGATGAGATTGATCCTGCATATTACAATATGCAGTTGGAACGTTTTAATGAAATGATTTCATGGCTGAAGAAAAAACCTGAATTGATTCATACAAGTAATAGTGCAGCATCGTTAAAATTTCCGGAAGCGCATTTAAATGCTGTCAGAATGGGGATTGCCATGTATGGATTAATGCCGTCCGTAGAAATGGAGCCCACCCTTCCTTTTCCTTTAAAACCTGCCTTTACTCTTCATACGAAGGTTGTGAATGTTAAAAAGGTGAAAAAAGGGGAGAAGATTAGCTACGGTGCTACCTATGAAGCGCAGGAAGATGAATGGATTGGTACGCTGCCAATTGGGTATGCTGATGGATGGACACGTAAGCTCCAGGGGCAGGATGTACTCGTAGATGGTAAAAGAGCTCCGATTGTCGGCAGAATATGCATGGATCAATGTATGATTAAGCTTCCGGCTGATTTGCCTGTTGGTACTGATGTCACCCTTATAGGACAGCAAGGAAAAGAAAAAATTACAGCCGATGACATTGCAAGGAGACTTGGAACTATTAATTATGAAATCACTTGTATGATCGGTGCAAGAATTCCTAGAGTATATAAGAAAAATGGGCAAGTTTTAAAGATCATTAACAGCCTTCTCTAGAATGGGATTACATTGAACTGACCTTAGTTGAAAGGGAATTAGGGAAAATTTAATTTTCTTCAATAAGAAAGCAGAGCTTTATGCATAAAAGAATAATTTTTTGGCGGATAATAGAGAAGAATTGATAAACCCCCTTTGCATGAGGTCAGATTGATGTTAATATTAAAAATGGTAGATATAAAATGGTGTGTAGTGATGGTGGAGGTGTTTGTTTGTGTCTGAGTCCAGCGCAACAACAGAGATTATGGTGAAATTACCGCAACATCTTGTAACCGAGTTAGATGGCTTTGTAAAGCAGGAAAACGTAAATCGGAGTGAATTCATTTATCAAGCAACCAAAATGTATTTGCGCGAGCGAAAAAAGAGACAAATTCGTGAGGCCATGAGACGTGGTTATATGGAGATGGCGAAAATAAACTTGACGATTGCATCTGAAGCATTTCTTGCAGAATTCGAGGCAGAAAACACAGTTGAACGTCTAGTAAGCGGAGGGTAATCCCTTGATTGTCAAACGTGGTGACGTATATTTTGCAGACCTATCCCCAGTTGTTGGTTCAGAACAAGGTGGCGTCCGTCCAGTGCTGATCATCCAAAACGACATCGGGAATCGGTTTAGTCCCACAGTAATTGTTGCTGCAATCACTGCTCAAATTCAGAAGGCTAAGCTGCCTACTCATGTTGAAATTGATGCGAAGCGCTATGGTTTTGAACGAGATTCGGTAATTCTTTTAGAACAAATTCGAACAATCGATAAACAGCGCTTAACCGATAAAATTACCCATCTCGATGACGAAATGATGGAAAAAGTGGATGAAGCCGTTCAGATTAGCTTAGGGCTCATCGAATTTTAATACAAAATACGCTCTTTCCATAAGGGCGTTTTTATTTTTTGTGTGTAGGACAATTGGTCTTTTATTTATTTTAATTATTATTACATCTACCCGCGGCAAGCATTCTAAATGCTTGCCATTTTTTATTTAATGGCTTTCTTTTCATTTGGAAAGCTGTCACTCTTAGCGATAGTGATAGTTTTTTTAAATATAATCATTATATTTGTATTTTCCTTGAATTACAGCAAATCCCTTACCTTGGGTCCTTCTATGTCATTGTTTTTCCTCGAACTACATCAAAACCCTTACATTGGGTCTTTCTATGTCAGTGTTTTCCTTGAATTACATCAAAACCCTAACATTGGGTCCTTCAATGTTATTGTTTTTCCTAGAACTACATCAAAACCCTTACATTGGATCCTTCAATGTTATTGTTTTTCCTCGAATCACATCAAAACCCTTACATTGGGGCCAGTCATGCTACTCGTTCAGTAGCCTTGTTATCAGAATGCGCTCCATGATCCCTTCCATGGCATTCATTTGAGCCGTCTTCATTTTAAGACGCACCTCACGAACCTCTCGTTCATTGCCTTTATAAAAGCCATTTGTTTTACTAAGCTGAAGTCTTGAACAAGGCTTTTCAAACCTTGATTATCCTTTACCCATCAAATATTTCTGCTAAACTGTTAATAATCATTTTAAAAAAATAAATAAAAAGGTTTATTCATTCAGCAAACAGGGAAGTAAATATCCAATTGATATGCAAAAAGGTGGGTCAGTTATGAATATGTCATTAAAAATTCACGAGCAGGGAAATCAAATGAATGTGATTGTTCAGGGTGAGATTGATGCGTTTACTGCACCAAAGCTTAGAGAGAGGCTATTTCCTCTTTCAGAAAAAGAAGGAATAGAAATGATCATTAACTTATCTAATGTATCCTACCTAGATAGCACAGGGTTAGGAGTGTTTGTTGGTGTGTTTAAAAATATACGCTCCAATCAAGGCAAGCTTCGGATAGTTGGATTATCTCAGCGTTTATTAAGGCTTTTCAAAATGACTGGTCTCGCTAATATTATTGATATTTCCAGCCAGAGTGAAGGTGAAGAGAATGAATCAATCGTTTGATTATATTGAAATTAAGGTCCCTGCAAAAGCGGAATTCGTGAATGTAGTTCGGCTTACCCTATCGGGAATTGCAAGCCGGATGGGTTTTTTATATGACGAAATTGAGGATTTGAAAATTGCCGTAAGTGAGGCTTGTACAAATGCTGTACAACACGCCTATAAAGAGGAAGAACATGGAGAAGTGGTCGTTGGTTTCGGGTTATACGAAAACCGGCTGGAAGTAATGGTTGCCGACAATGGCAAAAGCTTTGACTTTTTATCCGCCAAGCAAGGGATTGGACGGTATCAACAGACAGAATCCATTGAATATTTGCGAGAAGGGGGTTTGGGGCTTTACTTAATTGAGTCTTTAATGGATGAAGTTAGAATCCATGATAAAGAGGGTGTGACGGTATTCATGATTAAATACCTAGAAGGAGAGCAGGTGGAGATGGATGCTAAAGCACTCTCGACCTAATCAAAAATCAAAGGATGAAATCAACCAGCTCATCAAAGCTTATCAGCAGCACCAAGATGAAGAAGCTCTAAATTCACTCGTGGTATACTATCAGAACTTAGTCGAATCCATTGCACGAAAATACTCAAGGGGAAAAGCCTTTCATGAAGATATAACTCAAGTTGGGCTAATTGGACTGCTGGGGGCTATACGCCGATATGATGAAACCTTTGGGAAGAATTTTGAGGCATTTGCAGTCCCGACTATTATCGGAGAAATTAAGCGATTTTTACGTGATAAAACATGGAGTGTTCATGTGCCCCGCCGGATTAAGGAGCTAGGACCGAAAATCAAAACAACGATCGAGGAGTTAACAGTTAAACTCCAAAGGTCTCCGAAAATGAACGAAATTGCGGAAGTATTAGACATTGAGGAGGAAGAGGTTCTAGAAGCCCTTGAAATGGGAAAAAGCTATCAGGCCCTTTCCGTTGATCATTCAATTGATGCTGATTCAGAAGGTGGAACTGTGACCTTACATGACATAGTGGGTCAGGTGGATAAGGGCTATGAAAAGATCAATCAAATGCTTGTACTGGAAAAAGCTTTGCATGTGCTAACCGAGAGAGAGAAACAAATCATCCAATACACATATTTAGAAAACATGAGTCAAAAGGAAACGGGGGAAAAATTACAAATTTCACAGATGCACGTTTCAAGACTCCAAAGACGAGCTATAAAAAAACTGCAGGAAGCTATTCACGCAGAATCAGCCAATCAGGATTAAACAAATACTTAATATTTGCGGTATGAGGCTGCCTTGTTGTCTAGGTAAGCTTCTTTTTTTTTGAAGACGGAGTGTCCCATATGAAACTTAATCAAGAATTTGGTAAAATGAAAAACAAGACTTAATGGCTGGGGGTAAAATTTTGGAAACAACTATCGTAAATAATAATCAAGTTTTAGAAAAAATAGCATTAGAACAATCGGTATCTGTAAAACAAGTTAGAAACACAATCGGCCTTCTGGAAGAAGGAAACACTGTCCCCTTTATTGCCCGTTATCGTAAAGAACAAACTGGCGCTTTAGACGAGGTTCAAATTCGTGACATTATGGAGCGCTGGCAATACATACAAAATCTTGAACAGCGAAAAGAGGAAGTTATTCGATTAATTGATGAGCAAGGAAAGCTTACAGATGAATTAAGAAACCACATACAGATTGCAGAAAAGCTGCAGGAAATAGAGGATTTATATCGCCCTTATAAGCAGAAGCGCCGAACGAAAGCAACCATCGCGAAGGAGAAAGGCTTAGAACCATTTGCGGAATGGATGCTAACCTTTCCATTAACAGAATCTCCCGTGGACAAGGCAAAGGAATTCCTCTCAGAAGAAAATGAAGTAAATTCCGTTGAGGAAGCCATCACTGGCGCGAAGGATATTATTGCAGAATGGGTATCCGATGATGCAGACAGCAGAAAATGGATTCGCGAGCAAACAGCAAAAACTGGAACGATTGAATCAACAGTGAAGGACGAAGCAAAGGATGAGAAAAAGGTTTTTGAAATGTATTATGAATACGAAGAGCCCATTTCAAAAATCGTCCCGCACCGTACATTGGCATTAAACCGCGGTGAAAAGGAAGAGATTTTACGAATCAGCCTTAAACCGAATACTGATTTTATTTTGAAATATTTACATAAAAAGTGGATTAAGAATGAAAAGTCGAAAATATCATCCATTGTTCAAGAGGCCTATGAGGATGGTTACAAACGTTTAATTCAGCCATCCATTGAAAGAGAAATAAGAAATGAATTAACGGAAAAAGCAGAAGAGCAGGCTATCATGATTTTCTCAGAAAATTTAAGGAAGCTATTACTGCAGCCGCCATTGAAAGGAAAAGTTGTTCTAGCAGTGGACCCAGCGTATCGAACCGGATGTAAGCTTGCTGTCGTAGATGAAACAGGAAAAGTTCTGAAGATAGCGGTCATTTATCCGCATCCTCCTGTTTCGAAGGCGCGAGAGGCAAAAGCACAAATTATTGATATCATTCACACGTTTCAAGTGAAGATGATCGCCATTGGAAATGGTACTGCCTCGCGAGAGACTGAACAGTTTGTTGCCGAAATTTTAAAAGAGCTTAAAGAAGAAGTTTACTATCTTATCGTAAATGAAGCGGGAGCTAGTGTATATTCGGCTTCTGATCTGGCCAGAGAAGAGTTCCCAGATTTACAAGTTGAGGAAAGAAGTGCCGTATCAATTGCCCGCCGCCTACAGGACCCGTTAGCAGAGCTAGTGAAAATTGACCCGAAGTCTGTTGGAGTAGGGCAATACCAGCATGATGTTTCACAAAAGAGATTATCGGAATCCTTAACATTTGTTGTAGAAACGGCTGTAAACCAAGTAGGTGTAAATGTTAATACAGCTTCTTCTTCCTTGCTCCAATATGTTGCGGGGCTTTCCAAGACGGTCGCAAATAATATAGTGAAGATGCGGGAGGAAGAAGGGAAATTTTCAACTCGCAAACAGCTTAAAAAAATTCCGCGCCTAGGAGCGAAAACATATGAGCAGGCTATCGGTTTCCTAAGAATTATAGATGGAAAGGAACCGCTAGATCGTACAGGTATCCATCCCGAAAGCTATCCAGAGGTCATAAAATTGCTTGATAAACAAGGTTTTAAAACAAGCGATTTAGGAACAGCAGCATTAAAGGATTCACTTTCAAAATTAAATGTTGCCGAAACAGCTGCAGAATTAGGGATAGGAGAGCTTACGCTTAAGGATATTATTGATGCACTTGTCAGACCGGAAAGAGACCCGCGTGATGATTTGCCGACACCGCTATTAAAGAAGGATGTTCTACAGCTGGAGGATTTAAATGCGGGTATGGAGCTTCAAGGGACTGTCCGTAATGTCGTAGACTTCGGCGCTTTTGTTGATATCGGAGTAAAGCAGGATGGGCTTGTTCATATATCTAAATTAAGCCGCCAATTTGTTAAGCATCCACTAGATATTGTTTCTGTCGGCGATGTTGTTACCGTCTGGGTCGACTCTGTTGATAAAAATAAAGGAAGAGTTTCTCTAACTATGTTGGCTCCAAATGAATAAATGGATTTTTTACGATGTAAAGCGCTAGGTTACGCCCTAGCGCTATTTTGTTTGTGAAGTGTCAATAAGCAAGGTGCTTCCGCATTTCTATGAGCAGTGTTTTTTTCTATAGAAAAACCAACATTGATTTAATAACTTAATAGTGGAACGATCCTTTTCCAAAAAGGCCCTCTGCATTTGATTTAGAAACCATCCAGGCATATGAATACCTCCTTAATAGGAATTCGGAATTGAAACAATCTATAAAGAAGCGTAGGGGAATAAACTTCTTAATTGTAAAATTAAAATGGTTATCAAACTTATTACAATAAGAAAAGGTATATATAACATATGCTATAATAGGTTGTCATGTTCACATAAATTTAGAGGGGAAAAATGGGATGGATGACTTAGAACTGCAAAAGTTAGTTGAGGACATTTCACTTCAAAGCTTTGGAAATCCGTTTCGGCATAAAGCTTGTTTTAATGGAAGGCTTAGGTCGACAGGCGGGCGTTATATGCTTGACACCCATAATATAGAGATAAATAGGAAATACTTAGATCAGCTCGGGTTTGAGGAATTATGCGGAATTATTAAACATGAGCTTTGCCATTATCACCTTCATATTGAAGGAAAAGGATACAAGCATCGAGATCGGGATTTTAGACTTTTAATGAAAGCTGTTGGAGCACCAAGATTTTGCTCTCCTCTACCAGAACGCACAAAAAAGACCATGCTTAAAAGAGTTATTATATATGCTTGCAAAGATTGCGGGCAATTATATGAACGGAAAAGAAGTATTAATACACAAAAATATGTTTGCGGAAAGTGTAAAGGGAGATTAAGAAAAATTGAAGAATTAAAACAAGGGTAATTTCTCTAAAGTAAATTAGATAAATTTACATAAAACTATAGAAGATTTTTTAAAAAAACTTTCTTGACTTTTAATGTCTAGGTTTTTATAATAGTAAGAGTCGACAAGATGCTTAGTGAGAAAAACACAGCGTTTTGTTAAATATTCCGCAGTAGCTCAGTGGTAGAGCATTCGGCTGTTAACCGAACGGTCGTAGGTTCGAATCCTACCTGCGGAGCCATTTATGGGGAAGTACTCAAGAGGCTGAAGAGGCGCCCCTGCTAAGGGTGTAGGTCGCGTAAGCGGCGCGAGGGTTCAAATCCCTCCTTCTCCGCCA
>NZ_JBALPC010000030.1:0-7680 GCF_036965225.1 Bacillus sp. JJ1474
GTCCTAAGCCTATTTTCCAATGTAAAAATATTAAAGATAATGGTTATTTGTATAGAGAAAGCTGCTGTTCTGCTCCCTCCTTTTGCACCATCAATTTAGTAATGCTCTCTGCGGAAGAAAAAATGCGTGATGAATTACGTAGTAAAACACTTTCATGGTTAAACGAAGAGCTTGATCGTGTATTGCCCAAACAAATACGTGAAGATACCCGGAAATATTTTTCGAAGAGCAACACATAAAACAAACCTCTCGTGAAATTCCTTAATTAAAGGGAATTAAGAGAGGTTTTTCCTTAGTTCAAAGAATCGTATCATTTAATTAGTTGCGGTCATCCAAAGCACTACTCGAAAATTTTAAATTTAACAGAACCTTATCGAATAGGATTCTCAAAGTTCCAGTTAGTATAAATTGCTGCTGCAGTAACTGGATCTGCGGATGTATCCTCCGTAAAACCGCCTATTAGATTACCCACTCTAAATGTAGGCTCAAATAACTGTTCTTCCTTAGGCGGTGCTGTTGGACCATCTATCCCCAATTTTGTTTCATCTGTAATCACAACTTCCATTCCGTTATCCAACGTAAAGCTCAGTCCGTCATCTCCAACTTCTGTTATGGTTCCTTCGATATTAAGCATTACACTTGCAGCAGGACCTGAATTATCAACCACAATTCTTTCCGTCAAATCTAACGCTGCATCGTTGTTTGTATTTGTTAAAGCAACTATAGCAATCACAGCACAAGCTACTAAACTTCCAACCATTAATTTTATATTTTTCATAATAACCCTCTTTTCTTTTTGTTCATATTCCATCATCTCTTTTTGCATTTTGCTCTTAAATTCTTCGGAAGCATGAATCTGCTTCATCACTTTCTTATAAGCATTCATCACACTTAACTCCCTTCTTCTAAAATACTTTTTAACTTCATTCGTACCCTTCTCAGCTTTGAGCCTACCGTGTTTACTTTCATCTCTAATAGCTTGGCAATTTCTGCAGTCGTATAGCCCTCGTAATAATGTAAATAAACAATGGCCCTCTCTTTGTGATCAAGCTCAAAAATCTCAGGGAGAACAATCTGTTCCTCTTTTGCGACAAACGTCATCTCTTCTGTTATAGGTACCGTCCTCTTGACGCGAGAAGACTTAAAGTAATCCTTGCATTTATTAAAAGTCACTTTGATGAGCCATGCCTTTAAATGTGCTTCATTATCGAAGGGCTTTTTCTGTCTCATCAGTGTCATGTAGACCTCTTGAACAATATCCTCCGCCTCAGACATATTTTTTGTCTGCTGCACAGCAATTCGTATTAAGGTGTCGCTATAAATTTGAACAATCTCATGAACACGTAAGCCGGCGAACGTTTTCATACTCAACCTCCTTCACTTTAAATACGATTCATTTTCGTTCATTCGTGCAACAAAAAAATTTTTTCTCAGAATTGAAATAGATTTGTTGTTCATTTATGACATACATTAATAGAAAAAAGAGTGAGAACTCATCAGTAATAGATAAATCCTCTCTCCTTTTAAAGGTGAAGTGTTTTCTGTTTTTGTATTGCCTCCATGTTGCAGTACTGGAAAATTTAGACATAATGAGTAATTATCACTCTATATGCAGGCGCACCTAAATTATGAAATATAATTGTTATGTCCAATCTTATTTATTTCTTTTCCATTTACAAATTAAAAAGCAGGTCAGTATGTGAGTAATTATGATTAAGCACTTTACGTAAAGATAAAGGAACGTGTTTTGACCATGCTTATTGTATCCCCATAATTTAAGTGCAACTACTCATTAATTATTGAAACAATTGACACTAATGCAGGTCCTCATCTACCATCAACTCCGGTCTAGCAAGTATCCGTTTATTCACAAATAGAATCTTCATCGGTATACTCTTCGAAAATATACAAGATTTAGTTATTTACCTTGCATATTTTGAACTTATTCATATAAAAAAACCCCAATTGTCTAGTAAATTAAAATTTAACCCCTAGTGTAGAGCATGGCTAACTATTTCTAACCAGTAATTGTGGGATTTTAAAACCTCATTTACTTATGGTACGGTTCGCCGCGATTAATTTTAAACCAAAAAAACTCTTAATAAAATGGTTAAATCGGTAACTCCTATTCAACAATTTGGCTCTATAATGAAAATAAGCGCTGTTCCTTTTTACAGAAAAGCGCCGATTGATGAATAGTGGAAAATGAGAAAATGCTGCAAAAATTATTCCTTTGTTTTGTGCTAAAACTACCAGTTACTTGTAGTACATTTTTTCACAATCTTTAAATAGGCAACGTCAATTAATTAAATATTTTTTATTTCTTTTATTCTTTGTCAATCAAAACTTCATTCAAGAAGAAGGACATCATCACCCACATGAATTTCGCCCGTTTTTATAACAGAAGCATATACGCCGAAATAATTGCTTCTTTCTTTTACAACTGTTTTTAACAAAGTCGCATCTTTTTCTGCATTTTCAGGATTAACGGTAATAATCATACATCTTTCACAATGCCTTTTTAATTCTATTTCAACTTTATTCCCTATCCTGACTCGTTTGCCAAACCATTGATCTTCTATAAAGGGGATTTTTTCATTTAATGATATAAGTAAATTAGGTCGAAAACGTCTATAATCAATCTCTGATTTTCCCCATATTTCTTTCAATCTATTTAATGAAGCGTCAGTAACAAGTTGAATGTGTTCTTCTTCAATTGCTCCTAAAGGTACGTAAGTAGGGGGATATGTAACAAGAGAAATTTTCCGTTTCGATTTGTGTTCAATTTCATTCGTTAATTCTTTATCCCCCCATTCAAAAGTCTTACCTTCAGGTGTCAATATTTCGACTCTAGGGTATTCATTCACCAACTCTTTACCTACGAATCTCGCTTTATATCGAACCATTTCTGGAAACTGTGTTATTGTTAAAAATTTTCCTGGTCTTGTTTCATCTAAAAAAGCATGGCTACGGTCTCCGTACAAGCCATATTCCATTATTCTTGTTTTCTGTACGCTCTCTCCATAAAAAGATTTCACAGGATGACGAACAATCTCCTTGATTTGACCGATTATCATCAAATTACCCCCCAGTTTTTTTAGTCTACTTTATCATACATTGTTCAAATTATTCTGCCCAGTTACCATAAAAAGAAAAGGCATTTCCATTTGTTCCAGAAACGCATCCGTTACCTCAACAACTAAAGTTGCTTCATCATAGAAACAACTTTTATATTACTACTATTTGGTTTATGTATTACTTCCTCATCATAAATGCTATATCCTATCGAACTATATAGTTTTAATTTTTTAGTAGCGGTCATACGGACCTTCATAATAATTTAGGAATTTCTTTATCTCGATTATATGCTTTGAATAAAAGCGAAAAGCGGGTATTCATGACCTCATCACGATTTATTTTTCTTCTTCAAAGGACTTCCATTAACTTAAGGCAGTTTGTTAGCAATTAGTTTCCATACGTCTTCAAAACTCTCTTTATAAAGCTCATTATCCCAACGGTCTGCAAAGTATGGATTATGGAAATATACAAATGCTGTAATAATAGCAGGGCCAGATTTTTTTAATCCACTAATGGATTCTGCTTTTTGCGCTAATTGTTTTAAGTGATCTTTAACGAGGATTTGAGTACCCTCTAAATAATCCGTATATAATCGAAACATACGTTTGTTTTCATGATAAAGTTTTTTCTTTGTAGTAGCCAGAAGCCAGAGCCAGTCGTGAAGTGCAACAGCTGAACTTATATCTTTGGGAGGTTCCCATTCTAATAATTCCTTAGAAGTCATTTTTAACCACCTTAGTGCAAGTTGCTGCAATAGGTCCTCTTTATTTTTGTAATGTTTATAAAATGCGGCATGAGTGACTCCAAGTTCTTTTGCAATATCAGAAAGAGTGGTTTTTTGCACTCCTTTTTTCAGTATTATTTCTTCTGTGACAGAAAATATCTTCTCTTTTGTAAGTATTGCCAATATGAACCCTCCTTGTTTATTCTAAGTTTCATTATACAGGATATACTCCTAAGTTACAAAATGTTGACTTTGTAACTTAGAGGTGTATAATAACCCTATCGTTAAGTTACAATATTAATATTTTGTAACTTAACTATTAAATAACAAAGGAGAAATATCATGAAAAAAACATCTACTGAAACACATGATTTGCGAGTTGCACTTGTTACAGGTGGTTCTGGCGGTATCGGACACGCAATAGTAAAAAAATTAGCCGATAATGGATTTGCTGTTGCTGTGCATTATTCTGGCAATAAGCTTAGAGCAGATACTATTGTGTATGAGATTGTACAGCAAGGTGGAAAAGCAATTAGTATAGGTGGAGATGTTGCAGATGAAAAAGTTATGCAAGAAGCTTTCGATATAGTTGAAGAAAAATTTGGGGGTATTGATGTCGTAATCAATACAGCAGGTATCATGTTACTCAGCCCTATCGCAGAGATGGACTTAGCTGATTTAGATAAAATGCACCGCACAAATATTCGAGGCACTTTTGTAATATCCCAACAAGCGGCGCGACGTGTTCGCAAAGGTGGTGCAATTATCAATTTTTCTACTTCTGTTACTCGCACGCAATTTCCAACATATGGTGCTTACGTTGCAAGTAAAGCTGCCGTTGAATCAATGACAATGATATTGGCTCGCGAATTGCGTGGTAAAGATATCACCGTTAATGCAGTGGCTCCAGGTCCAACTGCAACACCATTATTTTTAGATGGAAAAGATGAACAAACAATCGATAAACTTTCTAAAGCAGCACCACTTGAACGTCTAGGTACACCTGAAGACATTGCCGACACAGTAACATATTTAGCAACTTCAGGACGCTGGATAAATGGACAGGTTATATTTTCAAATGGCGGACTTGCATAATTTAAATTAGGAGGGATGGATAATGAGTAGTGAAGAAAAAAAAGTCATAGTTATAACAGGAGCTTCAAGTGGATTTGGTGCTCTAACCGCTCGAACACTTTCAAGAGCTGGACATATTGTCTATGCGGGTATGCGGGAAACAGATGGGCGTAATGCTCCTCAAGTAAAAGCGGTTAACGATTATGCGTCCGAACATATGGTAAATATTAAAGCGATTGAAATGGATGTGAATTCACAGGATTCTATTGATTCTGCAGTGAGAGAAATTTTAGCAGAACATAATCATATTGATGTCTTGATTCATAATGCCGGACATATGGTTGTTGGTCCAGCAGAGGCGTTTACGCCTGAGCAACTAGCGGAAATGTACAATATAAATGTGTTATCGACTCAACGTGTTAATCGCTCTGTGCTTCCTAACATGCGGAAACGTGGACAAGGCTTGATAATTTGGGTGTCTAGCTCAAGTGTAAAAGGTGGAACACCACCTTACTTAGCGCCTTATTTTGCTGCAAAGGCAGGTATGGACTCATTAGCAGTATCTTATGCGGCTGAACTGGCCCGTTTTGGAATAGAAACTTCAATCGTGGTACCAGGTTCATTTACAAGTGGAACGAATCATTTCCTTAACGCTGGTCAGCCACAAGACAAACATGTACAAGAGGAATATGATGCTAAGTACAAAGGTTTAATAGATCAAATAAGTGAAAAGCTCGCTGCTATTTCCCCCGAGCACGCTGATGTATCTATGGTATCTGATGAAATTGTACGTATTGTATCTCTACCAAAAGGTGAACGACCATATCGAGTACACATTGATCCATCAGATGATGGATCAGAAGAGGCCTCAGTAGTTGCTGATCGTGTTCGAACAAAATTCCTTACTAGAGTAGGCTTAGATGATCTACTTCCAAAAACAATTGAACGAGCTGCTGAAACAAAATAATTTGATTTGTAGGCTGGAACGACAGAAATAGTACCAAATAATGAGCAGAATAAATCAAACAACATTTGTAATTCTATCAGGAGAAGAATTACCTCCCTTGAAAGGAATGGTATATATTGAATTACGGCATTTAGAATACTTTTTAATGGTGAGCAACGAACTACATTTTACAAAAGCAGCAGAAAAATTAGGAATTACACAACCAACTCTAAGTCATCAAATCAAGGTTCTTGAACAAGAAATAGGGTTTCCTCTTTTCAATCGTATTGGTAAGAAAGTTGAACTTACTAAGGTTGGAGAAATTGTACAAAAAGAAGCTGTAAAAATTCAAATTTCCTTACAAAATATATCCTCACAGATTGAAGCATTTACTAAAGTAAAAATAGGTGAATTAAAAATTGCTGTGTTACCAGGAGAAATAACGGATTTAATATCTACTTTGTGTATAAAATTTAATCATTTATATCCAAATATTAAAGTCTCAGTTCAAAGTACTGACCAAGTAGAGAAAGCTGTTTTAGAAAATCAAGCTGATTTTGGTATTGGTTTTCACTTTAAACAACTCGATTTGTTGCAAGTTATTAAATTATATGATGAAGAGTTTTATCTGATAAGTAATAGTAAAGGTAGTGACAACAGTATTTCCTTCACTACTGTATTAGATAGACCACTTATCTTATTTCCCAAAATGCATCAATGTAGAAAAATACTTGATAAGACTAGCGAGCAGGTTGGTAAACCATTAGTACCTATTGTAGAGACATCTAGTATTGAATCTATATTAAAGCTAGTTCGAAGTGGGACTGGTTGTAGTGTTGTTTCACGTACACTATACGACTTTTATGAGACAGGTGATTTATATTTTCAACGAATTGAAAAGCCATCTTTAAATGGAGAAGTTTCGCTTACAATGAAAAAGAACAGTTTTATAAATTATGCAACACGTGGTTTTATTGAGTTGTTAATAAATGAAATAGAGAAGCTGCAATTTAATGTAGAAAAGTATTCCATTGAAATTTTAAAAGGCCTCATACGATAGATAATATCTATAATTATTATAGAAATAATTAAATAGATAAATGATAAATACTCTTTTACAATAATGAAAGCCTTTTGTACAAAGGACTTTTAAATAAGAAAGGTGTTTTAGATTATGCTTAATGAAGTAGCAGGTATTAAAATTCCGGATTCTATATTAGCAAAGGATGCAAGAGATATTTTGAGAGAGCACGGAAATGATTTATTATGGAATCATTCAAATCGTGTATTTCTATTTGGTGCCATTGCGGGAAAAAAGGCAAATAAGAAATATGACTTAGAGTTACTGTATATCAGTGCATTATTTCATGATTTAGGGTTAACAAAAGAGTATAGCAGTCCAGATTTACGATTTGAAGTAGATGGTGCAAATGCTGCAAGAAGCTTTTTGCAACATTATCAAGTTCCAGATGAGACGATTCGTCTTGTATGGGATGCAATAGCATTGCATACAACAGTTGGTATAGCAGAACATAAAGAATCTGAAGTCTCATTACTGAACTCAGGTGTTGAGTTAGATGTTATAGGGAGAGGTTTTGAACAATTTCCAGCTGACTTGAGAGAAGAAATTGTAAAGGCATTCCCACGTAATAATTTCAAACAAGATATTATTCCAGCATTTTATGAAGGTTTTAAGCACAAACCAGAAACTACTTTTGGTAATATTAAATCTGATGTCGTTAAATTCTTTGAACCGAACTATAAACAAAAAAATTTCTGTGAATGTATATTACATTCACCTTGGAAAAATTAATCAAACAAAAGTGTTAATTTTAGGTTTATACCATCAATTTTAATC
>NZ_JBALPC010000031.1:0-1865 GCF_036965225.1 Bacillus sp. JJ1474
ATGCTTACTGAATAGAAGTTATCATTTTTCGATATAATAAAATGAATCATATTTAGAATGGTTTTAGTAATTAATTATGGTAATTAGCTCAATAGAATTAAATGGAATTATAACATTGAGTAAGGATGAAAAAATGAGTTATGACATTAGCATATGGTCAGTAAATAAAACTTCATTTGAGAATGAAATTTTTAACCAAGCAAGTATTAAACATAAGAATGAGGGAATCATCTTTGAAGGTCCAAATTGGCAAATTATGATTGGTAATCCTCAAGAAGTCATGGAAGAAGATATACCAGAAGAAGTTGTTGGCAAACTTCCGGGCATTAAATATTTTACAGAAATTATTTTAGAACCCTTAGGTGCACCTAAACAAGCATTTACGATACTTAAGAAAATTTCTAAAATCATTGCTCAATCATCACATGGAATTATTTCTGATGAACGAGGAACAGTTTCTTCTCCAACGGGCGTGAAAAGGCTAGAAACCATTAAAGTAAAAGATGATCCAGATTGTCTCCAAATGACATGGTGGTTCATGAAAGACCACACTTTTATAAAAGATGGTTTTAAAGAATTTTTAGAATTTATTGAATTAACATTGCCTGAAGCATTACCTAGAAGATATGGAATTTATGAGCCACCACAATTTAAACTGGCCGAAAAAGGAAAAGAACATTTTATTCAGTTTTTATCCGAGCACATACATGAAGTGATTGTTTGGTATCCCAGTAAACCATTTACTTATATTACGATTCAAATCCCACCTAAAATAGGTGCCACACGTGAAGGTTTTAGAGCTTCTTATATCACTATGGAGTTTTTAGAGGAGGTAATGAACCAGCCTGGATGGCCTACGGAATTAAAGCGATTTTGGTTAAAAGCTTCTGACCAATTACAACCGTTTTATGGTGAAATGAGAAAGGCAAAGTTTTCTATAGGTGATACATGGTGGAGAGGCTTTCCAAAAAAGTTGGGGAATGCTGCTGTTATAGGAAAGCCTTATATTGATTTATGGACGGAATTTACTAAAGAAGCCAAACAAACTGATAGCGGACTTTTTTATATTGAAAACATAAAACAGGATTATCAGGATCTCCATTCAATTATTGCAGATGTGCCAGAGGATTTTGTAAAACCGAAGACTAAGAAGAAACACTCAAGAAATTGGCCTTTTGAGGGACCAATCTTGAAATATAAATAATATCTTTAGTTTTACAAACCAAAGGCGCAATCCTTACTACTACAGGAAAGCGCCCGATTGTTGAAGATCGTTATTGAACTCAAGCACCCGTTAATAAAATATTGTAATTTTATTTATTATAATCTTACCAGTGTACTTGAAGTTTATTACCATTTGGGTCATAAAAGTGGAAAAAGGCATGACCATTATCTTCTTTTATATCCTCGACCTTAACTTGATTATCAATTAAGTGTTGATGAAATTTAGATAATTCTGGACTTGTAAAGCCAATGCTAAATTCTTGTTTATTATCAATTGTAAAATGTGCAAATGTTTCATCTTCGGTAGGAACTAAGATAAGTAAAAAAGGTCCTTCATTTACTTTTAAAATCGCAAGTTCCTCAGTACTGTTTAATAACTGGAGTCCTAATACATCTCTATACCATTGAGCAGACAGTTCTAAATCTTTTACAGGAATTCTAATATAATGTACTTGTTCAATAAATGATTTACTCATAGCCTTCTCTCCTTTATTTAATCTGGTATATCAAAGGTTCCCTTTCTATATACCTTTTTCCTTCCGATTATTGAATTAACCTGCTCCTTTAGTATAAGTGTATTTATTCACAATATTTCCCAAAATATCCATTTATTTCGAAAATGAGTTACTCAACAATCTGGC
>NZ_JBALPC010000031.1:1933-5180 GCF_036965225.1 Bacillus sp. JJ1474
TGGCCCGATTGTGGAATAAAGCATCCATACAATAACTTTTAAGATATGAAACAGCTGAAGACGTTATAGTCTGTTATAGTTTTTTTAAGACATAGAAAAAGCAGACCCCCAAGTTAGAGAATCGACTCTAAACATTTCATTATAAGTGATAGGTAAGCTTTTGAAGTTATCACCAGCTTTTCCCCCACATCACACCGTACAGGCGAGTTTCCCCGCAAACGGCGTTCCAACTAATCCAATTCATTCAGAATTTTTTATGTATATGCAAGGATGAAATTTAGACTTCGATCCACTCCCATATCCCTGGCCAACCTACTTTTGTTGATTTTCATCTTTAAGCTCTCCATTTACATATTTAATTTTGGTAATTCCGTCAGACTGTTAATTTCTATATCGGTGTCGAACTCTACTGCTATGTGCATAATATTCACTNNATATTATGGGGTATTTGTCGAAACTGTACATTATTAAACAATCAACTTTGTACATTCTTAAAGTAGCATTTATATGGCGACCGCTTGGTTAACATGAGGGCATCTTTGTCTGAAGAAGGCATCACGTCCCCCTTTTTGCACAAAAAGAACCGGGCAGTCTTGCCCGGTATTTCTAAATTCGCCAAGCCTATTTAGATATTATAACCTCTCAACCAACGTATCGGCGTAGGACTTGAGGATATTATACGCCTTCTCGGAAATTAACTTTTTGTCTTTTTGATGATTTAGCAATTGAGTAAATCCGTTCATGTGTTCAAATGCTTTTTCTGTTTTACCTAGTTTTTCGAAATGACTCACTGAATTAAGATGTGCCTCTAAGGAACGGGCCGCTCCGTAGTTAGCAAATGCTCCTTCTTTCTCAAACCCTTCGACAAGTGCCTTCATTCCTGATACATTTACATCGTTTAGCAATTTATTCACCTCAGTAGCTGTCTGCTCACGGTCTGTTTCTGAGGTCACTGTGAGGGTCAAATTTGTCGGTGCTTTTGCATCCTTAGGAATTTTTACGTATACCGGAACATCTACCGATTTACCTGCTTCGACTTCAATAACGCTATTTTCCAACATAAGCTCCCAACCTGCTTCAGTCGCGGCATTTAAGCGAATGATGTCTGTTTCCTCACCGGTGTTGGTCACACTGAAGTTATAATGTGCAACGCGCCCAGGAATTGCCGGGCTGACCCCCTTGGTGGTCACATTAACCCCACGCTCATGCGGCCCTGATCCATCCATGTGTCGGACGGCTACGCGATAGGAAAGGGCACCATCATCATCATAGCTTTTACCTAAGACATAGAAATGAAGTCGGTTATGCTCGTCTTTATATTCGCTAACGACACCTGGCGCAGTTCCAGACTTAAACAGTGCGTCTGCCAGCTGTTCCTGGTCTCCTTTGGAAAACATTTTAATTGTACCATCTGCCTTTTTGTAATTCTCTAGATTGATATCCTCAGGATGAGAATCAATAACCCAAATGTTTGGCCACGTTTCATCATCCCTTGTCTTGGCAATTAAAACGCCTGAGTCGGAATTGAAAGAGTCAAAACCTACCTGGTCAACTACCTCAAGGGTATAGTTATTATACCAATTCTCACCTCGCTGCATATCTGCACGCCAATCATCTTCTAGATAGTTTCTGGGGGTTAAATCTTCCATAGTGATGTTGATACCGTTTATACCAGTGCGTCCAAACTTCTCACCGGTCGGTACTGCACGTGCAACTATGTCAGTAAACACGGGGCCCGTTTCGGCAAGTTCATCACGATCAAGTGACATATATTGATCCTTTGAGAGGAACCCCTGTTTAATTTTATTCCGCAACATATGGTGAGACGGTGACGTGGCGCCTAGGCTTGCTGGGATTCTCCATCGTTCATGTGGTCCACCGGGACCATTGTTAGCACCGTTAGCCATTACTTCCCACGGCCCTGAATAGGCTCGGGATACAGGGTCTCCGTAAGGATCGTTATAGTTATCAAGAAGCTCTTGGATGTGGCCAAGTTCATGGGCGAATGTCCCCATCCCACTATTTTCGCCTAAAATGGCGTATTTCCCGCCAATGCTAGCTCTTGCCCACAGGGACTTGGCAGCAAGCCAAGAGGTCCAAGGTACAACACGTGTTACTGCCGAGTTAGGCATATTTTCAAAAGGTGGCCCGAATTCATCGGGAATCGTCTCTGGACTTTCAAACATCATTTCACCGAATTTTGCCCATACACCCGATTCATCATAACCTGCATGAATGATGAAACTGAAGTCATAATCTTCTCCAGAGGCCTCTATATCGGCTTGCGCCTTTCTTATCGCCTCCGGTCCAAAATTCTTGGCTGTGTACCCAGGAGGCATATTCACAGTCTGACCAAACTCGTTTAGTCCGTACTGGAATTCGTTATGATCCATTCGATAAGGGCCAAAGGCATCGAGCTCTATGCCCCACTTACCGAAAGAGTTTTCCCTCCAATACTCATCGATAGTCCGGTAGTTATTTAAAGGTTGTGGGGTATTTAGATAATTCACAAAAAACTCACCAAGCTCTTCTCTAGGAATTCCTCCAACGCTTATGGGATTACCTGCAGGATCTGAGCCTTTAGGCTGAGTAAGGATAAACTCCTGATCCGGAAAATCTACTAGAATTACAGCACCTTTAATTACTCTTTCAGGTTCAAAGTCAGTATCTCGCCAGTCAATCCCTGGTACCGGTCGATATTCGTTCCAGGTCATTTCTCTTGGGAGGGTCCAGGATTCGGAATCCACTGGTTTGGGAAAATCAGACATTCCTGGTTCACTGGCGTATACGGTAGTAGAGGACAACACGAGCAGGATAGTGATAAACAATATAAAAGCCTTACTCCTTATTCTCAAAACTATCACCCTTTTTATTTTTTTTAGAGAAACAAAATAAGATTTGAATTTGAAAAAGTCGTTAATTGTTTACTATTTTAATCTGCTCCTTTTGAAATTTTTTCATATTTTACTAGATGTTACGTATATAAAGAATCCATGACTTTTACTAGAATGAATAAAAATCCCTCCTTCCTAAATCTCTTTAACCTTTTTAGATATTTTCCATATATACTTTAATAGCAATTAACATGCCAACTTAGCCGTCAGGTCTTGCATTAAAACAATTATTTTAGAAAGTTTGTATAAAATCCCATATTTTCCAATTAGTCTAATTATTAAATTTACAGGGAGATGATTTAGATAATAGGAAATTTTAAATGTATTGTTTAAAATCTTATACAGTATAGGTG
>NZ_JBALPC010000032.1:0-11894 GCF_036965225.1 Bacillus sp. JJ1474
AATTGACAAATACTTTGAAAGGTAACCGTTAAATACGTCGATTCCTAACTATTAAACAAGTTGCATGAAGGGTGTTGTCGATTAAAAAGTTTTTTATAATAACAAAAATAGTCAAAATATTCACAAAATATTACTTAGAATTATCACCAAGGTTTAAAAGAATCTATTAAATATTTTATAGAGAAATCATCATATTTACGCGCATAGTAAACTTCCGATGGAAGATTCTTTTTTTGCAATTGCCAAGCTAACAAAATAGTAGATTTCATGAAGGGGTTGGCATTTTTTGCATGTGTTGTCCGAGTTATGGCTATATGGTTTATGGCTTTGAGGGGGGGATAAACCCAGGTAAGGCATTAAGCTGTGAAAGGGGGCGTTAATGGGACAAATAACGATATAGAAATGATGAAATAGCGTAATCATCAAGGGGAGTTTGAAAACAAAAACCTACATAAAGTAGGGAATGTTCCAAGAGGGAGGAGAATTACTTTGAAGCTTAGAGGTAAGATTGCTGCATTAACGACCACTATATTGCTTGCGATGTCTTCAACAGCCGCATTTGCTGTGGAACCTGGGCTGGATAAAATGCCCGGCCCTGTGGATCCCCTGTCATGGGTGAACCCGGATAATATGACGTGGAATGATTATAATTCAGTACCTGGTATTAACTGGAATACCGCGGATATTCAACCGGAAACAGAACTTAAAGGGGCCTTGATTTTGGTCGACTTTCCTGGTCAGGATTTTATCTTGACCATGCCCAAGGGTTCAGAGCTCATCGGTAACCCACAAGTCGATGCTGTTCCTCGTGAAGAACTTGGGGAATGGTGGAAGAATTTCTTGAATGTACCTAGCGAACTCAACAACTATCAGACAATCGATGGCTTTTGGAAGGAAAACTCTCATGGAAAATGGGGCGTAACTCTAGATTCTTATGGTCCCTACCGCTTGGATAAATACGAATTTCAGTATGGGCTTAACAGTATGAATGCTGGTTTCCTGCCAAAGAATTATGCTAGTGGAAACCTTTTTACGGATGGCGTAAATGCAGCAGCAACCGACATAACCGCATCTGGAAAGGAATATGACTTTGCGTTCATCGTTCATGCCGGCTATGATGAATCAACAGTATGGCAGGAACTTGGCGAAATGATGTTTATGAATCCAGAGTCGGTGCCTGCTGAATTTGGGCCGCCGGATTTACCTGGATTTGAAACCATGCCAAACTGGGCATCAACTCGTTATGTACCATGGACTTCCTGGTATGCAGCCAAAACTATTTGGTCCGCCGCATCCAGTGCAAGGATAAATGGCAAAACAATTCGTGTTTCTATTCAAGGCGAAAGTGATGGCATGGCCGTTTTTGCTCACGAATTTGGCCATCTAAAGGGCCTTGGCGATAACTATAATAATGCGGCTCTTGACCCCAGAACCTATTCGGGTTATTGGGAAACGATGAGCCGTGGATCATTCAATGGCCCCGGTGGAACGCACACCCGCTGGATGATTCCGTCTACCCTTGGTGCTTCGTTACCGGCACCACATATGCTTCGAAATAAGATGAAACAAGGATTTGTATCCGGTGATGAGGTCCTGCAGCTAAACCGCGATGGATTAAAAGAATCTGGGCCGGTGTTTGCGGATATTACCGCGCGCCAAGCACCAATTGGAAGTGAATTCGGCCGAACCGGACTCCACGGTATCAACATCAGCATGAACGATTTAACACCAACCAATTATCTTACCGGTGACTGGCGTAACGATATGCCATCAAAAGCAGTGTACAATAACTACACCCTTGAAGTGGTAGACCGCGTTGGTGCGGATTCCTTCGCAGCCGACTCCGGTGTATTGATTGCCAAAACGAAAAATGCGGAAAGTGCCCCGTTCATTTGGGTAGTTGATTCACATCCCGAAGATATCAATCTGAAGGACTTTACAAGACCTGACGGCACAACAGCTATGGTTGGCAAAGGTGACCCCCGTCAAGCTCTTGATGCTTTATTCAAAGCTGGGAATGGGGCAAGTTTGGTCTCCGGGCAATTCGATGGTTCTATTGGCAAAGACACTGTTGTCAGTGAGTACATCGATCCATACAATAAACTTCATTTCTACATTTTAGGGCAACACAAAGACAATGACGGCGTACTTCGTTATCAGGTTGCTGTCCGTAACACGGAGGGCTCAGGTGCCTTTAAGCGCGGAGTAAATGTAAGCGCTGGCACTGTACAACCTGCCGTACAGGACAAAGTGGCAGTCTATCATTTTAATGTTACTAATACTGGCGATGCAAAGGATCTTATTCGCATCAACGCTTCTGCAGGTGATGATTGGACAGTTCAACTTGATCACAACGTACTGGCTGTGGAACCCGGAGCAACTGTTGATGTACCGGTATACGTGAAAATTCCGAAGGGCGAGAAAGCTCCAGCAAACCTTACCTTTACGGCTACTTCAGAGACAGACTCTAATCAAAGCGTTACCGAGACCAATCTTATGACAGGTAATATAAGCGCAACCGGTCTAAGTTCTGTTATTGATAGCTTTGCCAACGAGGGAGCTTTCAAAGCAGGTGCAGCGCAAGCATTGAAGGCACATTTGAATTCCGTGAGTCAATTTGAAAAGAAAGAATCTGCGGATAAGGTTGTTAAACACATTAATGATTTTAAAGAGTTTCTGGATCTTAAAAAAGATGCGAATCAGATCTCCGCTAAAGCGTATAACAGTTTGAAAGCGTATGCCGATGCAATGATTGAGATCTGGCAATAGGTTAGATTTACTGTTCAGAATATACCTCCTGTGCCAGGATGACCTGGTACGGGGGGAAAAACTCAAAATCTTTTAAATCATGAAGGTAGGAAATTAATGAATGGACCTCCCTATCAAAATTGCTTATTTAGCTGATTATCTGGATGATAAGCCCAAGTCAGATTCGTCAGCGGCAATGGTTTTGGGAAGTTGCTAAGTAGGAGTGAAGATAATTGAGGAAAAAGATCACAGTTTTTGCTATTTTATTATTGTTATTTTTACTTAGTGCCTGTTCGGCTCAAACCTCTGGCGAAGGGAGCAAGGTACTTGTTAAAACGGGTTATGGAAATATCACAAAAGATGATTTATATAAAGAAGTGATAAGTTCCGAGCGGGGAAAAGAATTGATTCAGAAGTTGGTCTATATGCAAATTTTGGAAGGTAAATATGAGGTATCAGATAAAGAGGTGAATCAACGGCTGGACGATATAAAGGAACAGGCCGGTGATAATGATGGATTTAACATGTTCCTACAAAAACAGGGCTTTAAAAACGAAAAAGAATTAAAGGATTATATTAAACAATCCATTTATTTCTTTAAAGCAACAACAGACGGGGTGACGGTATCAGATAAACAAATAACAGATTACTATGAACAAAATAAAGACCAATACACGGAGGTGAGAACCAGCCATATTCTCGTGGATGAGGAGTCAACTGCTAAAGAAATTGAACAGGAACTAATGAAAGGAACCGACTTTGCCGAATTGGCAAAAACAAAATCGACGGATAAGATGTCTGGAGCAGAAGGCGGGGATTTGGGCTATCTTTCCGGGCGAAGCCAGGAAATGGATCCGACATTTCTTGCTGCGGCTATGAAATTGAAAAAAGATGAAGTGAGCGAACCGGTCAAGACAATGTTTGGTTATCACATCATTAAGGTAACAGATATAAAGGTGACGCCATTAAGCAAGGTGAAAGATCAAATCAAACAAGCGCTTATGGGAAAAGAGGCAAAACATGTACAGGAGATATTAAACAATTTGAATAAAGAAATTGAGATTAAAGAAGATGCATTAAAAGATGCATTTAAGGATGTGGAACCGCAACAACCAAAGCTTCCCCCTCAAAGTTAAAATATTCGGTCATTGCTGATTGGTTAGTATGGCCGGATAGTCATATGATGGAATTTGAGCCAATGATTTAAGGGTTTCAGGCGTCGATGAACTGTAGATCATTGTGCTCATTCCAGCCATAAGTAGTTGGTATGATTATCACCGAGCTTTACAACAATTACATAATTAAAAAACCTCACCCAAGCATGATGCTTGAAGATAGTAAAATACTATTCAATCGATTTTTTCTTAGGTAAAAATGTAAGGCTCTTCGCCAATTACCGTAATTTTGCAGAAAAACCCTATGTCTTATTTTCTAAAAGATTAAAAACCGGACAAAGGAATGGGTTCAGTTGCGAAGAGATACATCACTTCCTCCTAATTTTGGATAATCAACACGCGTAATATTATGTCTTTAATCCTCCAACTCCGCATTTTAAGACAATCATTTTTGGATATCCCCTGATTGTCATTTGTATCTGAAGTATTACCTTTGTTCCAAATGATAGAACATTTTACATTCGGTATCCATCTACTACTCCAACCATTCCATAACAGGCCAATATCCGAGGGTATAAAATGTCAGACCCTACATGGGCTTGATCATTAAAGGGATCGGTAAGTTTTTTTATACCAAATATATTCCAACAAAGCAGGTCAAAATCCATGAACAATTGACAAATACTTTGAAAGGTAACTGGTAAATACGTCGATTCCCAATTATTAAACAAGTTATATGTAGGGTTTTGGCAATTAAAAGTTTTTTATAACGCCAGTAGATGGCAAGATTTTCACTATGCATTGCTTAGAATTAAAACCAAGGTTTAAAAGAATCTATCAAATATTTTATAAAGACATCATCATACTTATGCGACTGGCAAAATTCCAATAGATTCTTTTATTTGCAAATTGCCAAGCTTACCAAAATAGTAGATTCCATGAAGGTGTTGGCATTTTTTGTAGGAATTGTCCGATTAATGACCATATGGTCAATGGCTTGAGGGGGGTGATAAACCCAGGTAATGAATTAAGCTGTGAAAGGTAAGGAGGCGATAAAGGGGCTAATAACGATAAAGAAATGACGATATAACGTAATGATCAAGGGGAATTCGAAAATAAAAAACCTACATAAAAAGTGGGTTATTATCCAATAGGGAGGCAAATTACTTTGAAGTTGAGAATTAAGATTGCCGCATTATCAACCACGATATTACTTGCGATGTCATCAACATCCGCTTTTGCAGCGGACCCTGGGCTGGATAAAATGCCCGAACATGTGGATCCCCAGTCTTGGGTTCTTACCGATTATCTGACATGGAATGACTATAATCCGATCCCGGGAATAGACTGGAAAGCCCCAGACATCAAAGCGGAGAGGGAATTGAGAGGGGCATTGATTCTAGTAGATTTCCCTGATCTGGGGTTTATCCTTAGCGATCCCGAAGGTTCTGATCCAGCTGGTAATCCAAGGGGCATCGGATCAATTCCCCGTGAGGACGTTCCGGAGTTTTTTAAGGATTTTCTCACCAAGCCAAGTGCCCTAAATAACTACCAAACGATGGATAGTTTTTGGAAGGAGAACTCCTATGGAAAATGGGGCGTAACCCTTGATGCTTATGGTCCCTACCGGTTGGATAAAAATGAATTTCAGTATGGGCTTGAGAGCAGTCATAATACTGGTGCATTGCCAAGTAACTATACAAGAGGAAACCTTTTTCAGGATGGTATAAATGCGGCCACAGACGACATAAATGCATCTGGAAATGAATATGACTTTGCGTTCATTGTTCATTCGGGTTATGCCGAATCAGCCGTATGGCAGGAATTCGGTGAAATGATGTTCCTTAATCCAGAGTCGGTGCCTGATGAATTTGGACCTCCGGATTTACCTGGATTTGAAAACCTGCCAAACTGGACAAAAACTCGTTATGTACCATGGACTTCCTATTTTGCGGCCAAAGCAATATGGTCTTCCGCATCAAGTGCAAGGATCAACGGTAAAACGATTCGTGTTTCTATTCAAGGCGAAAGTAATGGTTTGGCTACATTTGCCCACGAATTCGGTCATCTTCAATCTCTTGGTGATAATTACAACAACCCATTCGGGGTCCCTCCAGTCCGGTCATATGCTGGAAATTGGGAATTAATGGCCAGCGGAAGCTTCAATGGACCGGGTGGCCCGCATACGCGCTATTTTATTCCTGCCACCCAGGGTGGATCCTTACCGGCTCCACATACGCTGCGAAATAAGATGAAACAAGGATTTCTATCCGATGATGAAGTCCTTGAGCTAAACCGTGATGAATTAAAAGAATCTGGGCCGGTGTTTGCAGATATTATCGCACGCGAAGTGCCGATTGGCGATAATTTCGGCCGGTCCGGACTCCACGGTATCAACATCAGCATGAACGATTTAACACCAACTAATTACCTTGCCGGTGACTGGCGTAACGATATAATAAGCAATAGATTGTACAATAACTACACCCTTGAAGTGGTGGATCGTGTCGGTGCAGACTCCTTCCAATCCGATGCCGGCGTATTGATTTCCAAAACGAAAAATGCAGAAACTGCCCCGAGTGTCTGGATTATTGATTCCCACCCGGAAGATATTAATCTGCCTGACTTCATAAGACCTGATGGCACAACATCTATGCTTTCCTTAGGGGATGAGCGACAGCTTGCCGACGCTTTATTTAAAGCCGGGAGTGGGGCAACTTTGGTCAAGGGCCAATTCGATGGTTCCATTGACAAAGATACTGTTGTCAGTGAGTACGTCGATCCGTACAATAAACTCCATATCTACATTTTAGGGAAACACAAAGACAATGACGGCGTACTTCGTTATCAGGTTGCTGTCCGTAACACGGAGGGCTCAGGTGCCTTTAAACGCGGAGTAAATGTAAGCGCTGGCACTGTACAACCTGCCGTACAGGACAAAGTGGCAGTCTATCATTTTAATGTTACTAATACCGGCGATGCAAAGGATCTTATTCGCATCAACGCTTCTGCAGGTGATGATTGGACAGTTCAACTTGATCACAACGTACTTGCTGTGGAACCCGGAGCAACTGTCGATGTAGCGGTATACGTGATAATTCCGAAGGGCAAGGAAGCTCCAGCAAACCTTACCTTTACGGCTACTTCAGAGACAGACTCTAATCAAAGCGTTACCGAGACCAATCTTATGACAGGTAACCTAAGCGCAACCGGTCTAAGTTCTGTTATTGATAGCTTTGCCAACGAGGGAGCCTTCAAAGCAGGTGCAGCGCAAGCATTGAAGGCACATTTGAATTCCGTCGATCAATTTGAAAAGAAAGGATCTGCGGATAAGGTTGTCAAACACATTAATGATTTTAAAGAATTCCTGGATCTTAAAAAAGATGCGAATCAAATCTCCGCAAAAGCGTATAACAGTTTGAAAGCGTATGCTGATGCAATGATTGAGATCTGGCAATAGGTTAGATTCACTGTTCAGAATATACCTCCTGTGCCGGGGATGACCTGTTACGGGGAGTAACGAGCTCAAAAACTTTTAAAACGTGAAGATGGGAAATCAATGAATAGACTTCTCTATCAAACTTGAACTAGGGTAAGGTTTCATTGTTCATATCCATTTTCTCGATTTTGTGAGTTTATGATACTCATAGGAAACAAAAACAATAAAATGGCCGGGACAGTAGGCGAACTGTCCCGCCTCATTTAAGCAGGAAAACCCAATTGGTATTATTGGTTGATTTATTCTTTCCCTGTATTGTTACGTTTTTAAAATATCCATAAAAATATCGAAGGCATTTTAAAGCTTATTCAGCTTTTTATTTAGATGGTAAACCAAGGTCAGATCCGTCAGCGACAATGACTTTGGGAAGTTGTCAAAAGTAGGAGTGAAGATAAATGAAGAAAATGATCCCCAGTTTTAGCCATTTTTTCATTGTCTTGCAGCGGCTATGAAATTGAAAAAAGGTGAAGTGAGCGAGCCGGTCAAGACAATATTTGGTTATCACATCATCAAGGTAACAGATAGAAAGGAGACACCATTAAGCGAGGTGAAAGATCAAATCAAACAAGCGCTTATGGGAAAAGACGCAAAACCGATACAGGAGATATTAAACAATTTGAATAAAGAAATTGAGATAAAAGAAGATGCATTTAAGGATGTAGAACCAAAACAACCAAATATGCCCCCTCAAAGTTAAATGTTCAGCCATAAGTAGTTATTGTGATTATCGTTGAACTTTACACCAATTACATAGTTATCTATGCTAATAAAGATTGTGATGAGTCTTAATTCGACGTTCGAATTGCCTTTCAAAATTGGTACCCTTAGGTCATTGAGAAATATTAAAGCAACCAAAACGATTGGGCTCGGGTGATGCAAGTTCCGGGGCCTTTTTATTTTGCTTGCCTAGTAACCCGTTAATTACTAGATGGGGAGAGTCAAATCCGAGTAAGTGTTCGGTGGCTTTCTGGCGACTGATGGAAAATGGCCTAATAGGACTTGATATCCTATTGGATGGAATTTTACTATTGATTTAGTTGCAAAAGGTAGGATGCGAATAAATAAAAAAATATGACTCACCAGCACCTCATGTGTTGCACATACATTTTGCACACGTGGAGTGAGTTTCACAACTCATTTTAAAGAAGAAAGGCAACTAACCCTCTGGGGCGTTGTCTTTTTACGTTTCCTGTAACGGATTTACAAAGATGTATTGAATATGGACAATGGACAGTACCATCGTGGTTGCAAGTGGTATTCTCAACTAGAAAAGTAAGAAAAAAGGCGTTAATTCTTAAGATTAGGACATCTTTTAGTTTTGCCTAATGTTAATAGCATGGTTCTCGTTGTCACATTAAAATTTCTTTTATGAAGTAGTTTATAATGAGACCCGGTAAAGGAGACAAATTATTGTTAAAGTGAAATAACACCTAAAACGGTTGTTTCTACATATTTAGGTAAGGAAGTAAGGGTATTTCAAACAATAAGCAGCAGAAACCAGGATTAATACTTAACCTCTGTCCCAAGCTATCGCATCTTACTGATTTTCTTAGCACTTTTCATGTTGAACTTAAGGTTTATAATGTTTAAAATTTTCTATAGTTTGATAAAAAGTGCTTAAGCATGGTATATGTTTTAAAAGAAGCAGGCACATTCTTGCAATGTAAATTTGAGACGAGAGTTTAACTCTTATAAGAGAGGTTTGAGTTTATATATGATAGATAATTTTTGGAGTGAATTACCAAGACCGTTTTTTGTACTTGCACCAATGGAAGATGTGACCGATGTTGTTTTTCGCCATGTGGTGAGTAAAGCAGCCAGACCTGATGTGTTTTTTACAGAGTTTACAAACTCGGAGAGTTATTGTCACCCAGATGGGAAGCAAAGTGTGCGTGGGCGTTTGACTTTTACAGAAGATGAGCAACCTATTGTGGCTCATATATGGGGGGATAGACCTGAAAACTTTCGGAAAATGAGTATCGGTATGGCTGAACTAGGATTTCGGGGTATTGATATCAATATGGGCTGTCCTGTACCTAATGTGACATCGAATGGGAAGGGAGCCGGTCTGATTCTTCGTCCGGAAGTTGCAGCAGATTTAATACAAGCAGCAAAAGCAGGAGGACTGCCTGTAAGTGTGAAGACAAGGCTAGGTTACACGGATGTAGAGGAGTGGCAGGCGTGGCTAACGCATATATTGAAACAGGACATCGCCAATCTTTCTATTCATCTGCGTACAAGAAAGGAAATGAGCCAAGTCGATGCTCATTGGGAGCTGATTCCGGAGATAAAGAAACTTCGTGACGCGATTGCACCGGATACGCTGCTAACAATCAATGGAGACATTCCTGACCGACAAACTGGGCTACAGCTCGCTGAACAATATGGTATTGATGGAGTTATGATCGGGCGAGGTATTTTTAAAAATCCTTTTGCTTTTGAAAAAGAGCCAAAAGAGCATAGCAGTAAAGAATACCTTGATCTTTTAAGACTGCAACTTGATCTTCAAGATCAATATGCGGAAGTACTGCCACGTTCAATCTCAGGGCTTCATCGCTTTTTCAAAATTTATGTCAAAGGATTCCGTGGAGCTAGTGAATTAAGAAATCAATTGATGAACACGAAATCAACAGATGAAGTGCGAGCATTGCTTGATAACTTTGTGCTAGAGAATGATTTTTAATATCTAAGGTAAACTCTATCACATGCGATCGCTATTCAAGTCATGTGGAAAATGTCGCAGTGTGAGTTGGAAAATAAAAAGGTGAAAAAAGAAGTCTATCGATAGACTTCTTTTTTATGGTGAAATAACAATAATGACTGTTTACCTATCTGTATAAAGAAGGAATTTGTTTTTATTTCTTGAATTCCTTATTTAATGGAAAAATAAAAGAAATTAGAGATGGGAGCGAGTTTATTATGATGATAAAAGGTATCGGGGGAATATTTTGGAGGACTAAAAATCTAGATGCTATAAAAAAATGGTACAGTGAAGTGTTGAAGATTGAAATTGATAATTGGAATGGGACCATTATTAAACCCCATTCAGAAAATAAAACGATTTTTTCTTTCTTTACTGAAGATGACCCTTACTTCCCAACAGAACAGCAAGTGATGTTAAATTTCCAAGTTTATAATCTAAACGAGACTCTTGAGCATCTAGAACAAATTGGTGTACCTCTTGTAAAGGAAAAAGAGATTAGTGAATTTGGTAAGTTTATTTGGATTAAAGATCCTGAAGGCAGACTGGTGGAGCTATGGGAGAAATAACGGGTTGTCATTATTCATATTTTGTTGAATACATGGGTGCTTAGTTTAAGTGAACAACAAGGAGATTAAGAAAATGAGAATCCCGATTTATCAGATTGATGCTTTTACAAATGAACAATTTAAAGGAAACCCAGCAGCAGTATGTCCATTAAACGAATGGATAGAAGATGATTTAATGCAAAAGATTGCTGCAGAAAATAATTTATCTGAAACCGCATTTTTTGTAAAAAAAGATGATGAATATGAGTTAAGATGGTTCACTCCAAAAGGGGAAATAGACTTATGTGGACACGCAACATTAGCGTCTGCTTATGTAATATGCACGTATTTAGATGAAAATTTAAAGAATGTAAAGTTTCATACAAAAAGTGGACTTTTAGAAGTATTGAAGGATGGCGGTCTATTTACATTGAGTTTTCCTTCTAGAGAATGAGAAAAATGCGATACTCCAAAGGAACTTATTAAAGGTTTAGGTAAAGAACCTAAAGAGGTCTATAAGGCAAGAGACTATTTGGCGGTATTTGATACAGAACAAGATATTTTAGCTCTTGAATTAAATATGGATGAACTAAAAAAACTAGATGGTTTTGGTGTAATAGTGACAGCTAAAGGAAAAGAAGTAGATTTCGTATCAAGATTTTTTGCACCAAAGGCAGGAATAGATGAAGACCCCGTTACTGGTTCCGCTCATTGTACGTTAATTCCGTATTGGAAGAATAGATTGAATAAAAATGAATTTGTCGCATTGCAATTATCAGAAAGAGGCGGAAAGCTATATTGTACTGATTTAAGTGAAACGGTAAAAATGTCTGGAGAAGCTGTATCTTATTTAGAAGGATATATAAATGTTTAGGAAAATTTGTTTAACAAATTAAAAACTTACTGACGGGTGCTATTCTTCAATAAAGAGAATAGCATTTTTTATTGGAGGGGCAGGTTTATTCAATAATAAATCACATCAGGGATCTGCATTTACCGTGAGTCTACCAGTATATTGTTAGAAATATTAATATTCAATAAAATAAATCCATACTAGAAACCGAAAATAATGAACAATCGTATTATATAGCGAAAAAATTAATTATGGGGGGAAGATGGGGTAATCATGGCAAAGTATGAAAAGACAATTGTTGGTCAATTTGAGAAAGTGGTTAATCAATTGGAAAACGATATTGGTAATAGTGGAATAAGTATGAGATTAGTTGATGAAAGCAACTACACTATTGGAGATACTAAAATAGCAGTTCGGGTTTATGATAAAT
>NZ_JBALPC010000032.1:11964-44886 GCF_036965225.1 Bacillus sp. JJ1474
GAGCAAGTTTGAGTCTTACTGTAGTAGGTTATAACAGTAATATTTTTATTTCAGCAATTGGTGCTGGCGGGGGACAAGGTGTTTTTTAAAACTTTAGTCTTGGTGCCGAAGATGATATGGTGGCAATAGTGCAAGAAAGTATAGAACAAATGAAATAATACTTAATTTTTTTCTAATCGCGGTTTCCTCATAATGCGAAGTATATTTTAATTCGAGCCTACTTAATTTTGTATCGAAGATTGTGAAAAGCAAAAAAGCTTGATTCATAACCCTGAATTAAGCTTTTTTATTTCTATACGGGAATTCCAATTGATTTTTCAATTTCCTTCGACAAAGTATATTAATACTTAAGTGATGACAGCTAAGATGTGTTTTTTGAACCTACTTTATATCCGATTTTTGTTTACATCGTGTTTGAACAACTTCTAATTGCTTCATTTCGATCTCATATTCCTTGTGGTACGTAAATAGAAAACTTTCGATAAAACGAAATCGAAAGAGTGATAATATTAGTATAGGAAAAATGTAATATAACGGATTGAAAGTGAATCAATTAAGGAGATACGGAAATGGTAGAGAAAGAACAGCAAAAACAAATCAATAGAGTTCTCGAATATATAGATGAACATATAAACGAATCACTTCCACTTGAAAAGTTATCTAAAACCTCAACCTATTCGGTTTATCATTTTCAGCGTACATTTAAAGCCATTACGGGTGAGACACCTGCCGGTTATATCAAAAGACTACGGCTTGAGAATGCTGCCCATTTTTTAATTTATGAGCAGCAAATTCCTATTACTCAAATTGCATTCATGTGCGGATTTTCGTCACTGTCTTACTTTACTTATTCATTTAATGAGTATTTTAAGACGAGTCCTAAGAAATGGCGTGAAGGAGCCTATTTGGAACGGTTTCCAAGGGAGTACCAGGATAGCAAGAAATCTAAACTTTTTAGCAATAATATGAAAGAAGAAAATCAAAGCAACAAGTATAATGAGTTTAAATGGTTGGACTTGACCAAAGTAAAAATAATTGAAATGCCAGTTTGCGCAACTGTAAATAGACAAAGTGTTGGCCCTTATACACATGGAATTCCTGGTGTTTGGGAGGACATTTATCATTGGTCAAAGTCTAGAGATTTACTAAATAACAATACGTTTCTATTTGGAGTTCCCAGAAATAACCCATATATCACCCCACTTGAAAAAAGCCGATATGATTGCCGTATTGCAATATATGAAGAGGATCTTTCAAAAGTAGATGATGAACTTACTTATCAATTTAAGGGTGGTAAACATGTCGTCTATGAATTTGATGAGCCCGTAATGTATAGTGAGAGAAGCAAATTAATAGAGTGTTATTCAGAGTTATACAGTTATTGGCTGCCGAAAAGTGGATACAGATATTTGGGAAATCCAATCGAATTGGTCGAACTCGAGCCAATAGAAGGATCGCTTTCAATCGAATGCAAAATTAAGGCGATTTGTTTAGCAATAGAACCGAAATAGGGGGAATTTTTTTTATGTTCATTGATTTTGGAAGCCTTCAGTACCTGCCCATAATCGTGGGAGGAATTGTTTATATGGTTTACGGAGGAATTTATTACTCTGTCGTTTTATCAAATAAAAACAAGAATCATAGTATTCTTGGAAATCAAAGCGCCGGCCCATTTAAATATATCTACTCTATCATCCTTGCATTTATTAATTCATTCTTAGTAGGTGTACTCATTCAATCAGTCGGATCCGATCATTTTCTAGCAGGAGTAGGAATCGGTTTCATCATAGGCTTAATGATTTCATTAGTTTATTTGAAAAATACGTTATTTGGTTTAATGTCTAAGAAGTCATTTCTGGTTGCAATAGGAGACCATTTAATCATATTCACACTGCTTGGTACGATTCACGGATTTTTCATGTAAGAGTTCAATAATTAAGATGAAGAGGACAAACTTAGATTTGTTCTCTTTTTTTATCTTTGTAGCGTTGACTGGTGTTAATTAAAACGTTACCATATGGTCACATGATATATATGTGACCTTTTAGTCACGTATTGATAAATTTTAATGAAAGGATCGATTGGATGGACGAAGAACTCTCAACCATTTTTAAAGCATTGGGACATCCGATCCGAAGGGGAATTCTCGATATTCTAAAGGTTTCACCGAAAACGACTGGAGAACTAAACGACTATTTTCCGGAAGTAACCAGGTATGCCATTATGAAGCATTTAAAGATTCTAGAGGATGGGAATTTGGTGGTAGTACGGCGTGAAGGAAAGTATAAAAGGAATTTCCTTAATGCCATACCTCTTCAAGAAATGCATAACCGCTGGGTAGGTAAATATATGCAAACTACTGCCAGTTCGCTGTTAAACTTACGGGCGGCAGTACAAGAAAAAGGAGGAAATAATACGATGGAAACAAAGAAGGATTTTCGAATTGAACAGGAGTTATTCCTGGAAGCATCACGCGAAGAGGTTTTCAAAGCTTTAACAGAGTCGGTGGAAGACTGGTGGGAATTTCGTCTAGCTCCAAAAGGAGTAACATCCCACTTTACATTTGATCCCGTCCCTGGCGGACAATTTATCGAAAAATGGGGTGAAACAGAAGGAGCAATTTGGGGGAATGTCTATTATGTAAATGCTCCTGCAGAAATTCGCTTGCATGGCCATCTTGGCATGCAAGGAGCAGTAAACAGTGCCTATACTTATCGTCTTCTAGAAAAAGAAGGAGGAACGTTGCTTCAACTATCCCATACAGCCTCTGGTGTAATACAAGAGCATTGGGAAGAGGAGCACTCCAAAGGCTGGAAGTATTTACTTGGAACTTTACTTAAAAATTACGTAGAAAAGAAATAAAGTAGGAGGCCAAGATGGTAGATGTACTAACGGAAATTACAATAAATTGTCCTATTTCAAAGGTATCGGAATATGCAACAAACCCTGATCACGCTCCAGAATGGTATGTCAATATACATTCCGTAGAGTGGAGAACCCCAAAACCACTCACATTAGGCTCACAAATTGCTTTTAAAGCGAACTTTCTTGGCAGGGAACTTGCATATGTGTATGAAATTGTTGAATTTATTCCAGAGAAAAAATTTGTGATGAGGACAGCGAATGGTCCATTTCCAATGGAGACTATCTATACATGGCAAGCAATAGATGAAAATCATACTCGGATGACTTTAAGAAATAAAGGTAACCCAAAAGGATTCAATAAGATTATGTCCCTTTTCATGACCACTATGATGAGGAGAGCAAACATGAAGGATTTGAAAAAAATCAAAGCCATCCTTGAAAAGTAATTTGTTCGGGAAAAATTTTTTGATGTATATTAAAATTGGCATATGAATTCTAGATGCAACCGATCTTGTAGTTTTTCTTTTACCTGCACTCTCATGATTTTCTAGAGATAAGCCCGCTCAAGATGCTAAATGTTATGATGAGGGACTGATGAATATTGGCACCTATTTCCGCTAAAATCACCGATGCAGTCTCTTTTTTATACCTGGCTCGTCATTTACAGTTGAACCTTCTTTTTGTATTTTTCTAATAATAGGTTAATCTGTTTATCGATGTCTGAAATGAGACTTTCAATAAAAGTGCTATACATTCATGTTGTTTTACAAATTTTATTGCGGGAGTTTTCTAAATGAAATATGAATGGAGAAAGAACGAGAAAGATTTATATATGCCTAAGCAAAAACCTGAATTGGTCACAGTTCCAAAGCAAAACTTTCTTATGATAAAGGGAAAAGGGGATCCCAATAAAGAGGATTTTTCCGAAAGAATAGGAGTTCTTTATTCGTTAGCTTACGCTATTCGAATGATGCCGAAACAAGGATATACTCCAGACGGCTATTTCGAATATACCGTTTACCCATTAGAAGGGATATGGGATTTAACAGAAAAAGGTAGGAAAATAGAAACTTTAGATAAAAATGAATTGCTATATACGATCATGATCAGACAACCAGACTTTGTAACGGAAGAAGTTGTAGAAAGAGCGATGGAAAGGGTAAGGAAAAAGAAACCACATCCGCTGCTAAATGAGGTGACATTCGATTCAATTGAGGACGGTCTATCTGTACAAATGCTCCATTTAGGCTCTTATGATGAAGAACCACAAACTTTTGAAAGAATGAATGAGTTTTTAATCACCAATCAACTTGAAAGAGATAGTTTAACACATCGAGAAATTTATTTATCTGATTTTAGAAGGGTAGAACCGGAAAAATTAAGAACAGTTCTCAGATATAAGGTAAAGCTAAGGAAATGAATAGGTACCATAATCCTAAATTCCGTAAAAATTACTAAAAAATTTTGGTTTCAAGGTGTTTTACATTAAATTCAATTGATTTTTTATTCCCTCAGACAATTGTTTCGAGGGATTTTTAATTGGGGTATAATGTGTTTTACTTAAAGTTTAGGATTTTGCGTGTTTTTGGCAGTATTAGAAAATGAGCCTATATATACAAGAAATGCATAGAAACTTGCATATTTAAGGGTCTTTAATTGTATTCCTTGTTGTGTTAAAGCTACCCATTACTTCAATAAGGAAAGGCATTACCGCTTTGTAGTAATGCCCTATACTGAGCCACTAGTGTATTCACTAAAAATTATCAATGACTCCTCCTAGTGAAGCAACTTTGATGCTAGGCTCTTTGATTATTTCTAATATTTCATCCTTCGTCCCATAAGCAACTACCCCTAATATTTCTACATCGTCTATTTTTATATCTTTCATAGCGTTGTAAGCTTTCTTGTGTTCGCTGAAAGTACTCATTTTCAGTAACTTTAGGAACGCATCATATTCATATGCCAAATCTGTCGTTGAAGAATAAGAGTTTCTTATAGAGAAGCCTAATGCTTCATTCTCCCTAATAAACGTTGCAGACCAATCATATTCCATCGCCTCTTGTTGAAATGTGTTTAATTGGCTATTGCTATAAGTGTTTACCCAAAACCAAGTCATTTCGGGAAGCTCATTAAAAGGTAATTCACTTAGTTTGTATGGCTGATCAAAGGAGAGTGCTACCTCATATATTTTTTCCCCTTGCATACTATTAATCAGTTCTTCATCATTTTTATATTTTTTATAAGCAACCTTTGGATGAAAAAACAGCATTTCTCTCCAACCATTTTCTTTATAAGCAAATTGCCAATCCTCTCCTGTGACTCCTATGCTGCCACCTGAACCTCTTGAAATTAGAACAGATGGATTTAGTCCGAATGGATATTGTTTTTGTTCAATAACGAGCGATTTAATTTTCATGTCCTTTGAAATTATATAATGGCTCATTCCTCCTAAAAACCTCTGGAATTCACGGGTTCATTGATATAGCCATTCGGAGTGCTAAGTCGGACATAGGCATCCCATTACTCCAGCGCTGGGCAAGGCGCTGGAGCTTCTCCCATCGAATTTATTTTTTATTTTTTGCAAGCGTTCCATCATGCTTTCTCCGATGATTGGCGAGAAATGCTGATCCACTTTTTTGAGTTTATTTCTCCACTCCGTTTCATCCGCTGGAGTTAACTCGTAAATTTGCATACTAGTATTCTCTTTTAATTGTTGAAGATTCGATTCGTTCATGTCAATCGAATATTGCCAATTCCAATCTGTCGCTTCGACCATTGCTTCCCGAATGATGTCTTGAATCTCGCTCGGCAAACCATTCCAAAATTCTCGATTCATCAAGACAGCATAGCCTAAATAAGCATGGTTTGTAATCGTCATGTATTTTTGAACATGATAATATTTTTTAGAATATATATTCGAGATCGTATTTTCTTCTCCATCAATCGTTCCTTTTTCTAAATTATGATACGTTTGGTCGAAAGGGATTGGGCGGGAAGCGGCTTCGAGAACTTCATATTGCTTTTCGATCACTTTGCTAGGCATGATACGGAAAACTTGGCCCTTTACATCTGTTGGATGAATGATTGTCCCTTTCACTGTTGTCATTTGTTTAAAGCCGTTATACCAAAATGCTAAACCTTCAATATTTTGTTTTTTTAAGTCGGCAAATAAAGCTTCGCCAATCTCTCCTTCATACGCTTCTTTAACCGCTTCATTTGAGGAGAAGGCATAAGGCAAATCTAATACGAGCCATTCAGGAGAGAGCGTTCCTAATTTAGATGTTGACGGAGCTATCATCTGTACTTGTCCAGATTGAAGGGCATTCAGCTCACCTTCGTCAGAAAAGAGCTCGGCATTTGGAAAGACAACAACTTTGACTCTATTATTTGATTTCTTTTGAACAAGGTCAGCAAACCGCCCTGCTGCAAGCCCCTTTGGTGTATTTTCTGACACAACATGACTAAAACGAATGATTATTTGCTCCTTCATTCCCGTCTGCTCATCATCAAAGGGAACTTCTTTCATGAAGTGAAGACCGCTAGATCCGAAAAGGTAAGCTGCACTAAATCCTGCTATAATAAAAATAAATATTCCGAACAGCTTCTTCATCTATACACCTCGAATGTTTTCTATTATTCTAATTAAATAATAAAACGACTAATTGTACAACATTGTATGTCTTGAATAAAGGGGGGAAGCACATGTCGCTTAAGCGGCTGCCGATTCGTTCCAAAATTACATTATTATCATTCAGCATCGTCTTTTTTTCATTATTGCTCGGCGGCCTTATTTTAATAGGAAATATTGTGGAGCTTGAGGAAGAAGAGTATGGAAAAAGAGCGATGATTACGGCAAAAACCGTCGCTCAGCTTCCAGATGTCATTCGCCATGTTACGGAACCAAATGGATGGATTGAAATGGATCCTACTATTGAAAAAATCCGCAATATTAATAATGCGGATTATGTGACCGTCTTAAATATGGAAAGGATTCGTTACTCACATCCTGTAAAGGACATGTTAGGAACAGTTTCAAAAGGAGAAGATGCTGGTCCTGCTTTTGCAGAGCATTCCTATCTTTCAAAAGCTAAAGGTGAAGTAGGAATGGCTGTACGTGCCTTTGCTCCAATAAAAAATGACCAATTAGAGCAAGTAGGGGTCGTTGTTGTTGGGAATGTATTACCGACGATGTTTGAAACATTACTATCACTAAAAAATGAGATTCTATTCATTATGTTTTTGACCCTTCTGCTTGGCGTAATAGGTTCATTTTTCCTTGCCAAACATATTAAACAGCAAATGTTTCAGCTTGAGCCTTATGAAATCGCTCGTCTTCTTGAAGAGCGTACAGCAACGTTTCATGCGATGCATGAGGGAGTCATCGCAATTGATAAGCATGAAATGATCACGATCTTTAATGATAAGGCAAAAAAAATGATGAATGTCCACGGGGATGTTATTGGGAAAAACATTTGGGATGTGATCCCGGACACGAGGCTGCCAGAAATCCTTGAACTAGATAAACCAGTATTTAATCAGGAAGTCCAAGTCCGAGGGAACGTGATTATGAGCAATCGTGTCCCGATTAAAGTGAATAAGCAGTTAGTTGGGGCGGTCGCTATTTTTCAAGATCGTACAGAGACGACGAAAATGGCGGAGGAATTGACTGGGGTAAAGGAATTTGTAGAAGCGTTAAGAGTACAAGCCCATGAGCATTCTAATAAGCTTCATACGATTGCAGGATTAATTCAACTAGGAAATAATGAACAGGCACTAAAGTATATCTTTCAATTAGATGAGGAACAAGGGAGTTTCGCGAGATTTTTAAATGAGAATATTCTTGATGATAATCTTGCTGGTTTATTGCTTGGGAAAGTAAGCCGCGGAAAAGAATTAGGGATTGAAATAGTCATTGACCGGAAAAGCCATTTAAGTCGTTTTCCGAAGCATTTAGATCATCATGATTTCGTTGTCATACTCGGAAATTTAATTGAAAATGCGATTGCTGCCTTAAAAACAGCCGAACATCGAGAAAGAAGGATTGATATTAGTATTGAACAGGATGATGAATTATGTGCTATTCTTGTTGAAGATAATGGGCACGGGATTAGTGAAACAGAGATGCACCGAATATTTGAAAATGGGTTTTCTACGAAAAAAGGATTTGGTTTAGGTCTTCATCTCGTAAAACAGATTGTGGAAAAAGGAAAAGGGGAATTAAATGTAGTTTCTCATCAAGGAGAAGGGGCGAGTTTTTTTATTAGTTTTCCAATGAATGGATTGGAGGAGAAAGAATGATTACCGTTCTAATCATTGAAGATGATCCGATGGTGCAAGAAGTGAATAAGCAATTTGTCATGAAAATAGAAGGATTTAAAGTAATCGGAGTAGCAAGCAATGGGATGGAAGGTCTCCAAAAAATAAGGGAGCATTCACCCGATCTTGTTATTCTCGATGTGTTTATGCCAGAGCAGGATGGACTCGAGACCCTTCAGCAAATTCGCAGCCAGCAAGAAAGTGTCGATGTGATTATGGTAACAGCGGCGAATGACCATGAAACAGTGAAAATGGCTCTCCAAAATGGAGCCTTTGATTATATTATTAAGCCGTTTCAATTCGATAGGATCCAGAAGGCTTTAGAAAAATATAAAATTTATCACTCAAAGGTTAAAAATGAGCTGTCGTTATCTCAGCAGCAGCTTGACGAGTTTCTGCATTCCCCCTCCACATCGAAGAAGTTAAATAATGTAAATGATTTGCCAAAAGGACTGAATGAAGTTACATATAGGCAAATTATTGCCTATTTACATGAACAAGAATTAGCTAAATCCTCTGAGGAAGTAGCCGATGGGGTGGGCATTGCCCGCGTGACGGCTCGCCGCTATCTTGAATATTTAGTGAAGCTCGGTGAAATTAAAATTGAATTAAAATATGGCGGTGTCGGCAGGCCTGTAAATCGATATTCCATCATTAAATAAACGCTCTAGAGACCAAAAAGACCAAAATGTCCAAAATGTTCAAAACCTTCTCACATCCCTTTGAAAACGTTATCATGAAAAAAACAAGATTGATACGTTTGAGAAGGAGGAGAAAAAATGAAGAAGGTCTTTAAAAACTTAACAGTTCAAGTAGTTATTGCCATCATCTTAGGTGTGATTGTCGGCTTAGTTTGGCCGGAAGTCGGAAAATCAGTGAAGCCATTGGGAGATACCTTTATTAAAGGGGTTAAAATGGTTATTGCCCCAATTATTTTTCTAACTATCGTTCTCGGAATTGCAAAAATGGGCGATATGAAAAAGGTTGGAAAAGTTGGCGGGAAGGCTTTTATCTATTTTGAAATTGTCACAACGCTAGCACTCGTAATTGGTCTATTTGTCGTTAATATTATCAAGCCAGGTGCGGGACTGAATTTTGATAAGATGCAAAAAGGGGATGTCTCTCAATATACAACTGGTGACGGCGGAAAAATTGATTGGATCGACTTTATTACAAATATTGTTCCATCCAATATGTTTGATGCGTTTGCCAAAGGGGATATTCTTCAAGTTTTATTTTTCTCCATTCTTTTCGGGGTTGCATTAACAGCTCTTGGGGAAAAAGGCAAGCCGATCATTGATTTCTTTGATAAAATTTCGCATGTTTTCTTTAATATTATCGGTTATATTATGAGAGCTGCTCCGATCGGTGCTTTTGGAGCAATGGCATTTACGATTGGAAATTATGGCATTGCTTCAATGAAGCCTCTTGCTATGTTAATGTTGTCCGTTTATGCAACAATGGCATTATTTATATTTGGGGTCTTAAATATCATTTGTAAAATGTATGGATTCAGCTTATTTAAGTATTTAAAATTCATTAAAGAAGAGCTATTAATCGTTCTAGGCACGAGTTCATCTGAATCCGTTCTTCCACGAATGATGGATAAAATGGAGAAGTTCGGCTGCTCGAAGTCAGTCGTAGGACTTGTCATTCCAACAGGATATTCATTTAATCTTGATGGAACTTCTATTTATCTCTCTATGGCTGTAGTGTTTCTTGCTCAGGTTTTCCAAGTTGATTTAAGCGTCGGACAGCAAATTACGATTATTTTAATCTTAATGTTAACTTCTAAAGGGGCGGCAGCTGTTACGGGGGGCGGATTTATCGTTCTTGCTTCAACGCTAACGGCTATGCAGATCATCCCAGTTGAGGGTCTGGCCTTATTACTTGGAGTGGACCGCTTCATGAGTGAAGGTCGAGCCATCACAAACCTAATTGGAAACGGTATTGCAACAATTGCTATTGCTAAAAGCGAGAAGGAATTCGATGAAACGAAACAACAACAAGCGATTATTGAATTAAATACGAAAAACAAAGTAGCCGTTTAAATAGTTATGGAAAAAGCCCTTGAAATCTATGCAAGGGCTTTTTGTAATGTCTAGCTCCAGCGCCTACCCCCGACATACAGGACGTACTAGTGTCGACTATGCGACAGGACATGCATCAATTAATTGCCAGATACTGATTTTGCGGAATGATATGGGGAAAATGTTGAAAATCCTCTTCGAAAAGTAGAATGTTATATAGTCCTAATACAAATTGATTTTTAAGATTAAGAAATGGATGTAAACTAGAAATTGAAGCGAGTTATAGAAAAACATTGCAGTTCAATTAAAAGTCTACATTTAGATTTCTGATGATAAAAGATGTTATTTTTGCTTTGCATTTTGTTAGTTTTAAAGAATAATGCTCAGATTAAAATATTGGTTGGATTATATAGCATATATATAAGAAAACATGAAGCAGAGGTAATGGTATGAATGAGGAGTTAAGGAAAAAAGCCGATGCAGGTTATCGGCTGGCTGAGCAAAAGGCTGCTGAATATTATCAATCACTTGATGAGCAGGTCAGGCAAAAGACTTATGTTTCTACCTTGATAAAAGATATACAATCCTGGAAACAGAATCATATTCATCATTCATTATTATCCTTATTTTTACGGAGAAGGGGAAAGCCTGATTCTCGGGATTATCACAATTATATCAAATGGCTGGATTACACAGGTAAACTAGATCATTACCTGGATCGAAGCATCTCCTATATTTTCTTGCGGGATCTTGGCAAAAGGTTGGACTCATCTGACACAAAGACCAGGGTTCGGCGTGTTGTGGACAATTTAAAAAGTCATCTGACAACAGACCGGGGAGACAAAGCGGAGATGTTTAGCATGGCCAGATTATACCGGATGGCCCAGAAGGAAGGCATTGAATCCACGATGATCTGGTTGATGAACAAACTAAAGACTGTATCCACCCATATTCCAAAGGGGATGGATGCGGAGCAAGCCCAGCGGAAACTTATTAAAATCATTGCTGGGGTCATGATGCACGAGGTTGAAGAGATGGGTGATGAGATATCGACTGAGGAACGTACTCAAAAACTGGATAAGGCTATGAGGCTAGGCTATTCTTATGGGCTGACTTATCCCTTCATTGACGATCTGCTGGATTCAGGAATCCTATCCGATAAGGAGAAAAAACAATATTCCGATTTGATACGTACTACACTTATTACAGGATCTGTGCCGAAATTGGGCGAATGGACAGGAAAAAACAAGGGATTGATTCGATTTATTCATTCGGAACTTAAAGCTGCTTTCGAGTATATCAAGGCCCATCAGCGACAAGCGACAATAAGTTCATTTTTCGAGCAATCCTATGTGTTTTTTAATTCCCAAGAAGTGGATCGTGTAAAGGATCTATCAAATGCCAATTACACCAATGAAGAGCTTTATATACCAATCATTTTAAAATCTTCTTCTTCAAGATTGATTGTCCGCTCAGTCCTTAGTGCTCCAGAGGATGAGGGATTTGACAACAGAACATTTTTTTATGGCATTTACAATCAGCTGGCTGATGATTTTGCAGATATGTTTGATGACATGAAGGACGGTGCAGTAACACCCTATACCTATTATTTGAAATATCATGATAAACGTCCAGATCTTATCAATCCCTTTGAATTATACTGGACGGTCATCTCCCATTTGATCCATAACGTGTATCATTCAGATACAATGACTCGTGAGGTGATGTTGGATCGTGCAATAAATAGCCTGAAACGATTTAAAGTGCGAATAGGCACAAAGAAATACAACGAGGTTATGGAGTTATTTGCTTCTGGAAATCCAAAGTTCAATCGGATCATTCAAAAAATGGTTCGAAAAGCGGATGATGTGGATTTCTTTGATAAACTGCTTAGAGATCAGATGATTACCCATCTGAAAAATGAAAGTAAAGAGCGAGAAGGATTTTTAGATACGATCGATACCGTTCGCAATCAGATCAACAACATCTTACATATTCCTAAAAACGATTATGATTCTATTATGCAAGATCCAATCATTGATGCTGCAAATTACAGTCTGGAAGGCGATGGAAAGCGATTGAGGCCTATATTGACTTGGGTCATGGGCGTTAACGAATATGGATTAAAAAGTTCAGCAATCGTTCCGCTTCTGAGATCATTGGAATATATGCATACCGCATCCCTAATCTTCGATGATCTGCCATCCCAGGATAATGCGTCCATCCGCAGGGGACGACCAACCCTTCATCAGGTGTATAACATTGCTATAACAGAATTAACCGGTCTATTTCTAACCCAGAAGGCAATCCGGGAGCAAGCATCACTTGACCAATTCGATTCAAAAACGGTGCTTGCCCTGATTCAATATTCGGCCCAAATGACAGAGGATATGTGTAAAGGACAGGCGATGGACTTGGATTCAAAAGGGAAACCATTGACACTGGAACAATTGAATATGATGAGCTTTTATAAAACTGGGATCGCATTCGAAGCGTCCCTCATCATGCCTGCCATGCTCGCCCAAGCAAAGCAGTTGGAAATAGAAGCTTTGAAAAAATTCGCCTATCATGCCGGAATTGCGTTTCAAATTAAGGATGATCTGCTTGATGTTGAAGGAGATCTGGTCAAACTCGGAAAACCCATTGGCAAAGATAAGGAAAACAACAATTCGACTTTTGTGTCCATCCTAGGTGTTGTTGGGGCTAGAAAAGAAATGTGGGAACATTACTGTCTTGCCATGGAAGTGTTGAAAGAGGTGCCGCGCAATACCACTTTTCTGAAGCATTTATTGAATTATATTGTGAATAGGGACCGTTAAGAAGAAGGGGGATACGAAGTAGTGAGAGTAGGTAAACGGCTGCATTAATTGTGGCTGCGATCACTATTCAAGCCATGTGAAGTGCTGCTCACTACTCGTAAGAAAAGATTAAAACAGATATAAGTAAAGAGCCTCCCTATTAAGGAAAGGCTCTTTATCATAATTGGAAAGAATAAATGTTTATTTTACCAAGCCAAATCTGATAAAATTTCATAGAGGAGGGATAAATTATGAACATCAATCTAGGTGATATACTTTTTCAGGCTTTTAGCTTAATATGGGTATTTCTTTTTATTGTTCTAATGGTTTATGTAATAAGGTTTTTTAAGAATAAAAAACAAGAGAGCCAAAAAATTGTGACTTTAGAAAAGAAACTTGATAGGATTATTGAATTACTTGAAAAGGATAAGAGGGAATAATAAAAAAGCTTTAAAAAATATCCCCAATGGATCTTATTAAGCCCCTTAGCAACCAGAAAATTAGTCTTATAGGGAATAATATCAATTCCGGTATCCAAAATAGCACGTCAAGAAAAAAGTCTAATACGTTATAATGATCGCTACTCTTTCTGCTTTTTCTTGTTTTGCTTTTCTTCCGCTGCCACCATTCCTTCATTTATATCATCCCACCTTTTGATTTCCTACAAAAACGAATCATGTATTTGGTAATTAAAAAATTCTAATAATGGAGTATGTTTTATATTATTAGGGATATTGAAGAAAAGCGCCTGATTGTGGAATATCATAAATACATGTTTAGTTAAAATAACGCACTCGTTAGCTTAATAAGAGAGTTAGCTTTCTATTTCTTACTCTTTCGGCATTTTGCTCATATCCATATACAACACATTCCAGCGGTGACCATCTAAATCAGCAAAACCGCAGCCGTACATCCAACCTTGGTTCTCCGAGGGCTCACCAAAAATTGTACCTCCAGCCTTTACTGCCCTCTTTGCTATTTCATCTACTTCTTCTTTGCTCTCTGCATCAATGGATAATAATACTTCAGTAGCTTGTTTTGTATCGACTATTTCATGTTTGGTAAAATTTTTGAAAGTGGAAACAGGAAAAAGCATTACGGTAGCATTATTATTTCCGATGACAATTGCACTTGATCGCTATTGCCAAGTGGTGTATTAGTTGAAAATCCAAGTTTGCTATAAAACTCTTTTGATTTATTTGTATCTTTAACTGGCAAGTTGATCCAAAATTGTTTTGTCATAGTTATTTCTCCTTTTTTCATTTAATTCTACCCGTTACATTAATATATAATACTTTCTTTACTAACCCATTCTCCTAATTTGTACCTACATACTTAAATTCTTCGTTATTCCCAAAAAGAAAAACAATTTCATACTTTCTCTCACTACCATATTGGTCATAACCATAAAGGAAATAGCCGACTTGTGTATTTTCAGATTGTGGGAGATAAAATTGTAAATACATAGGTAATCCAGCAATTTCTTTTGGAAAATACCGTTCTATTGGAGAGTCATTCAGTTTAGCAAAATAGATCTTTTCATCAATAACCTCAAAATTAACATCAAATTCACTTCTTAATTTATCGAATTCGTTATTTGCTATATGCTTCAAGATTAACCTTGATTTATGGTCAAACTTTGAAAGATTGCTAAAAGCGTCTGTTAATTTCGTTCTTTCTTTATTCAATTCATCGTTAATTAATCTATGCTCTTCTTTTAGTTTACTAATCTCCATATCTTTCTCTTCAAGCTGAGCTTCGTATTCCATATCATATTTATCATCTGAACATGCAGATAAAAAAATTAGAATCAGCACAATTCCCAACAATAGAATAAACCGTTTCATTTTATCAACTCCATTGAAATATCTTAACTTGATAGTTCCATAAAGAATTTTCTAATATCCTCTGGTAATTCTTCTACTGCATGAATTTTTAACTTTGCAGTTCCTGGTGAAGTCATAATTACATAAGACTTTTCGTTAAACTCAAAAAGTGTGAATTGTCCTACTCTATTAGCTGTATTCTCTTGAATATAGTTAAAATCCTCTCTTGAAAAATTACTTTCATAACCGTCTAAGAATAGCTTTTGAACTTCCTTAAAGCTGTCTGAAAAAGTTAATTCTTGATACAATTCAAGTGAGTTTTTAGGTTTAAAGAAATTTACATAATAGAATAATCCACCAGCTATTATTAATATGATTACCAAGTAAATAATCCAATCTTTTAGCGTTCTTTTCTTTGTAATCATCGAATTTTCTCCCCCATTTAACTTCAAATCTACTGCCCCTTTAGTACAATAACTTCAACAAAAAAGCGTTTATCCCTTCTTGGATCAACGCACCCGATAGCACAACAATAAATAACAGTTCCTGATTATTGTGAGATTAAATATTTTTCTTTGAAAATTGGACTCAGCTCACTCCATACATCGAATTTATTCCCATCTATATCGTAAAAAACAAAATTCCTTCCAGAGTGACCTCTGTTTTCAATTTCTCCAACTTTAATCCCTTTACCTATAAAATCCCTATGTATTGTTTCAAAAGCAACTAAACCATTCACTTCAAATGTTAAAGAAAAACATTCCTCACCATAAATATCAATAAAATTGGAACTTTGATGTTCTTTTGATTTAACAAGAAAAATGCTTTGGTTTGCAAGATTTAAAATTGCTTTATCTTCATCTTTATAGCTTAATTCAGCATCTAATTTATTTACATACCATTCAGATGATAGTTCCACATTAGTTACTGGAATATATGTGGTTCCGACCCTTAATAATTTCTCACTCATTAAAAATCACTCTCCCAAATTCTGATGAGTAAACAATTCCCTCTCTTTATATGTTTCTCCTTTAATCGACTCCATAATTTTCATAATTGAACTAACTTGCCCCTTTGGTGAAAAAGCGACTGTTCTTGTTGAACAATCGCTACCCGTTAGAAGAAAAAATGGCTGCCGATAAGACAACTATATCTTGAACCAACATATAGTGAGTAAAACTACTTCAGCTGGGTAGTATATGTTTGGGATGGTGTGTTTTCATCATTAGCATATTCCCCATTAATAAACAAGGAAGTGAATAGATGAATCAGAGTAACGAACGCAATAACTTTGGTGGAAATATAGAAGAAAGTGGCAACAATCAAGCTGGTAGTAATGCTAATCAAGATGCGAGTGACTTTGGTGAAGCAGCAGGAATTTTTAATGGAGCCGTTGCGGGTGCTATGATAGGTGCTCCATTTGGACTAATTGGTACTGTAATAGGCGGTGTTTCAGGCGGTGCTATTGGTAACCAGATCGTAGAGGGGGCTGAAGTCGATGACAAAACAGCTTCCACAAATCGTGATGAGAGCAATAATAATTCTATAAATAAGTAGCAGGCACTTTACAAAAATGTATTTGTGTTAATCCCACCAAAAAAGGACCGTCAAAAAGACAGTCTTTTTTTTTCACTAAAGCACTCGTTCGTTTAAGTACATTTCTGCACAATCTTTATCTTCTTGATATTGGAAAGAAAGCGACTCTCCTTCTAATTTTAACAATGAAATTATTTCTTCTTTTTTATTTTCTCTTCAGCCTTTCTTTTGTTTTCTTCAACTCTAAATTTTACGATTTTACTAATTAATTCATAAGGGATGGGTTTTCCTATAGGAAATTGCACTGCGCCTTTCGATGTCTTATATCCCGATAATTCCTGTTTAAATGTATTAATTCCGCTTGCAGTTGGATAAAGCCCTATATGGTTTTTGAATGCAGCAAAATGTACCAAATTTCCATTTAAAGCAAAAGTAGGAATTGCATAACTTATTTTTTCCTCAGCATTTGGCGCAGATTCCTTTATAACCTTTCTTATTGTTTTTAGTATTTCTTGAATCTCTTGAGGATATTGTAAAATATATTCATCAATTGATTTCGGAATAGTGGTTTGTTGTTCCATTGTATTTCTCCTTTTCATAAAAAGGTTTTTATAGTATTTCAAAACATTTTATCATAAGGCTCTGTTAACGTTTAATGTTGATATTATAACGAGAAAAAATAGAACATCCAATTATTTGGAAGTTCTATTTTTCGTAGTATGGTCTTATTCAACTATAGCACCCTTTAGCACAATAACCTCATTCCTACAAATGTATCTTTTAATGACTCGTATTATCTGGTAATTCTTCAACCACAAGAATTTTTAACCTTCAGTTCTTGGAGAAGTCAAGAGTCAAAATCTTCTTTTGTAAAATTGTCTTCATTGCCGTCTAATATAAGTTTTTGTACTTCCTCAAAATCATTTGCAAAATGCAATTCCTAATAGGTGATAATGTTCGTTGAGTTCTTCTGAATGTATTTTAGTCTCTTACTCCACCAACACTAATTCCAGGAGCATTTATAATGAAAATTTGATACAGTAGTTGGGTGATCGCTAAATTTCCTTTATTTTACAAATGTTACTTCATACAAAAATCACATTTTTGTAATATACTAATTGATGAAAATGAATAGTAATATTTATTTTATATTTTAGAGGGAAGTTTAGGAGGATTTATTTTGAAACGTATTTTTACCGCAGCAGCAGTTTTACTAGCAATGTCTATTTCTACTAGTGCGTTTGCTCACTCGCATATAGGAGGATCAAATCCAGCAGATGGTGATGTTGTAACGGAACCATTAAAAGAAATAGTTCTTGAATTTGATGGTAAAATTGAACAAGGTAGCTTTATTGATGTAAAAACGGAAGAGGGGAAAGCAATCGAACTACAAGATATTATTATTGGTGATGGTACATTAACAGGTACTGTTGCTGAGCCACTTCCAAATGACGAATATCAAGTAAATTGGAGTATTATTAGTGCAGACGGTCACCCATTAGAAGGTGAATTCTCATTTACTGTAAATGCGCCAGTTCCTGAATCTGTGGAAGAAGTAACAAAGGAACCGTCAGAAACAACTGAATCAGCTGAGCAATCGACAGAAAATCAAGAAAAAGCAGCTTCAGCGGATGAAGTGGAGAAAGAATCATCTTCTATGACAGCTATTCTTATTGTTCTTTTAGTTATCATAGTAGCAGGTGGTTTCTTCTTACTTACTAAAAGAAAGAAATAATAAATGGGTATATTAGTAATTATTAGTCAGGCACTTTTATATTTATGCTTTTCGGTCTTAGTAGGAAGTTTTTTTCTTCTCCTTGTCCCAAGGAAATATCGTCCTGATATAAAAATTCCAAAGCGCTTATTACTTATTAGCGCCATTATGCTACCTGTTTTCGCATTTATTCCTGTACTTGATATTACGTTATATATTGCTCCACGTTTAGGTTTATTTGAATCGTTAATAATTGTTTTAACAACCTATACAATTGGGACTGCATGGGATTTTACCCTTCTCGTTTCTAGTGTATTAATACTATTAATTGCCTTGGCGAAATCTACTGAAAAGAACATTTTCTCTATTTTAGGAGCATTTCTAACATTTGGATTAATATTAACAGTTGCTTGGTCAAGCCATGCGAGTGCTGTTGATCCAATTATAGGAATTATCAGCGACTTTATTCATTTAGCAGCTGTCAGTGTTTGGGTTGGAATTCTACTTATGATTGGCTGGTGTTCGCTCAATCATAAAAATTGGCTTGAATTTTTAAGCTGGTTTTCCCAGGTTGCTTTTGGCTGTTTAGTTGCTACAATTCTTAGTGGTGTTTTCTTGATGGATATAATGGTCGATGGGTATATTGGTTCATGGCTGGTTTCATATGGACAAGGGTTATTAATGAAACATTTATTCCTACTGCCACTTGTTTTTTATGCATTAGTGAATGGTTTCATTGTAAAATATAAAATTTCAAAAGATGCTACATTCAATCCAATCCCTTGGATTCGTGTAGAAGGCTTTATTTTATTTACAATCTTTACAATTACAGCAGTTTTTTCGCAACAATCACCGCCTCATGGGAATTATTTAACGGGTGATGCGATATCACCTTTATTCAGTCTATTTCACGATGGCATAATCGATTCTGATACTACAATTGGCTTTTTTGTGAACTTAAATACAGTATGGTTCTTTTTTCTTTCTATTCTATTTATGGGGTTAATTGTATTATCATTTTTAAAAAAAGCATCGATTATTATATCTTTTCTTTTTAGTTGCTTATTTGTAACGAGTATATACTTTATGATAATGGTTACTGTGATAATTCGCTAAAAAGAGTGTGACTCAAAAAGTCGCACTCTTTTTTTATTTTCAATTCTGGATATTTTTTAAGTAGTTTTAATAAATAGTGGTAAACAATGACTCCAAATAATTTCCTTCTTAAAAAATTCACCTCATCATTTAGTAAACTTAATAATGACATCAAATTTTTTCAATTGGTGCCACTGTAAATTTTCCATATTGATATAAACTAGTTAGTTTATTACTGAGCGCTGGATGTCCTTCGCTTTTCCCTTACTATAATGAGCTCAAGTACATTTTTTCACAATCTTGCTGGCAATTATGTTGTCTCATAACAAAAGCCACCAGTAAATCGGTACCTTGTTTTTAACAACTCCCGTATTTTTCTATTCCACCCAGTAAGGTGAACCCAAATGAATCACAGAACTGCTAAACCTTGTGACCCAAAGTAAGGAAAATTAGTCCATGCAGCAACCTGCAATCTTGCTAAACTACCATCCTTTTGAATATTAAATACTGACACTGTTCCTTGATTTCCGTTAAGGGTGTAAAAATGCCGTCCATCTTTACTCACTCCAACATCCATCGGCAGGCCTGGTGCTGTACCTGGCGGTGTACTGGTAATATGCCTTACCACCGACAGTGCTCCATTGGGATCAATTCGGTAGGTGGAGATGGTGCCGCTTAAGGTGTTGGTAGTATATGCAAAACGTTCATCCCTCGTTGTTACAACCCAACAAGCAGTCTGATATCCGTTTGGTACAGAGCCGCTAATCACATGAAGGATACCATCGTTGCTCAATGAATAAGATGACAGTGCATTTGAAACTGCTTCTGTAACTAAGAGGATTCCAGACGATAGAAAATAAACTCCCAATGGTCCTTGACCATAAGAATCATTAACGATTGGTCCTGTAACCGTACCATTTTTATTTACAGGGAATACACTGATATGGTTTGATGTAAGCTCAGAGACAACGATTTTACTGCCATCCGGAGTGAAGAGAACCTGCGCCGGTTGAGCATTGAAGGTACTGAGAGAATGGGTGGATCCTGGAATAGGAGTAAGGCTTCCGTTATCATCTATGTGAAAGCCAGTGATATTTGATGCAAAATTGTTTGCGGCATTACCTACATTGGAGACATAGAGAAGATTACCAAACACATCTACGCTATTGGGCTGAGCACCTCCTGATGGCTTTATATCCACGAGTACAGGTGCCCCGCTGTCGGTTATGATGAAACTACTGATACTATGGCTGCCTGCGTTAACTGCAATTAGAAAACGTCCATCACGGGACAAAGTTAGGGCCCCTTGTGACGCTAGGGGATCGACGCCATCATTTGCTGTTGCAGTGGAAACTTCCTTTGTACCAGTACCTCTTCCATAAGTTGGGTAGGAACCCACAAAGGTGAGCATTCCATTCATGTCCATGTAATAGGCAATGATTTGATTCATTACTTCATTATTGGTCATCATGTACACCATACTCGCACGTGCACGAAAATAATTGTTCATTATCTGCATTTTATGACCCTCCTCCTTTCCTAATTTTATATGGTTCTGTTGTCATTATAATTCCCCAATTCATTAAGAAGAGCACATTTCCTGCTCTAGAAATGCGCCCGATTATGGAATAATCAACAACTCTTCTATTAGCTGATATTGAGAAATAAGGAAAGCACAGTTATTTGTATGCCTATTTCACATAATCTCCGTTATCGGAAGTGAAGATTTTCTATTTGACGGTTTTTCTCATGAAGTTAATATCACCAATTTCTTTATTGAATCCCCATTTTTCATAAAAAGATATTTTGTCAGATTTACAATACAATTCAAAGTGTTGCACAGATTGAAGTTTAGGGTGTGTCGTTACTTGATCTAACAATATTCGTCCCAAACCTTTTCCTTGATACTCTTCATGGATAATAACATCGAAAATTAAGGCTTTATAGACAAAATCTGAAAGAACACGTATAAAACCAATGAGTCTATTAGTTTTATTTTCACATATTCCAATGAGGATGTCTGTGTTTTCAAGCATTACCAACACGTCTTCAAACTTTCGGTTATCTGTCCACCATTCTTGTTGGTATAATTCGTAGAGTTCTATGATTTGTTGTTCATCTAGTGTTGAGATGATATTGTAATTCATGTATGTTTCATTCCCTTCAAAACATAAATATATATTTATATATATCATTCACTTTTCAGGTGTACAAATCCTTTTTTGCGATGTTTTACTATGTCAACTATTACGCTCTCTCAATTGTGCTTGATGCTACATAAAAAAGTTGGGGTTAATGCAACCTCTTCCTCAATTAAATGGCCCTTTTCTGGAACAAGTTTTTTGCCCTGAGTAAAAAATAAATTCACCTCTGTTGTCACATATATTATGGAGGTGATTGAATATGAGACCAAAGTTATCCGCTATTTCTGTAATTACTGTACTTCTTATGAGTATTTTTATGCCTTGCACAGCCCATGCAACTGTACAAAAAGGCAACAATGGTAGTATGAATTTCGATATTGACTTAACAGGTTATCTACTCTATGGATTTGGTGATTTTAATCAGCTGGGTTATAAAATAACACCACTTGCCCAATTATATTTTACAATTATTCAGTTGGAAGAAGAATGGATTGATGAACCACGACTATATATCAAGGGTAACAAAGGTTATGTTCACCTTTGGAAAGAAGATGGAACTAATGTACTTTATACTGTTGAAAAACAAACAAGTGGCCCATTAAAAGATAGGTGGAAAATTGTTGATGTTAAAAGAAAGAAAATTAACCGAATACCAGTTCCAAAACAATTACTTAAAGAAGCATTGATTGAACGCTTAGTTGACCCAATAAGTAAAGCTATTGAAACATATTATAAACCTAAACTGTGGGATCGGGGATTCGAGGAAATCCTTAAAATAGAGAGAGATGAGACAAATTTCAACTTAAATGTAACTGTTCAAGTTCAAACTTTTGAGGGGGCACATAATCCACCTTATGGTGAAGAAACAATTATTTTTCAAATTCAAGGTAGCCATATTAAGGTTGTTGATTATAAACATAGAGACATTCCAAAAGAAGAATGGACTAAGATAGAATTAAGAAATAATTCTTATAAGAAAACAAAGCAGCAATAAAAAAAATTTGGGGACTCAAGACCTGTCACTTTGCCTGATAATTTACACTTATTTCATGTGCTATTTTGCACATCCAGCTTTAAAACCAGCTATTTTTTCATGTGAATATTAACTCGGTTTTTTTTCCCTTAGACATTTTTTCAAATAAATCCACCGGCATTGTGAATTTGGTTGTTTTCTCATTACGTCAATATGTATCTATTTCTATCTGTTAAGGCTTGTCGTTGATTTTATAAATAACTAAACCCCGCCAAGTGATGGCGAGGTTTAGTTATTTATATTAAACTACCGATCTCCGTTACATGAACAAAGAACTAATTTATCGTGTGACTTTCTAATAAAACTTGCATTTTCAAAATAATAGACATCCCTCAAGTAAGTCTAATTTAAATTTAGTGGGGCTTAAGAGCATACAGGAGCACAAGGTAATTCCACGTTAGAATCTGAAGTCCCATTACTATAAAGGAAATTTGCAAAAGATGTTCCTGCAGTAAGTGTTACGCTACTGTTAAACGTATACGTGAATGACAATGGTGTAGCGGTAGTTTGATTGGGATTAGCTCCAATTCCATTGCCACTTGGGGCAGTAGTACAAATACCTTCGCAAGCAAATCCATCTGTACAAGTAAAATCTCCAAAAGATACACAAGGTAAATCTATACAGAATGTGACTAAGGGGCTACTAGGATTTATAGTAATTGTAAATGTGTTATTAAGCGGAGAAAATGTTGTCATTATCACTGTTCCACTTTCTGTAGTTATTGTTGAAGAACAAGGTATTACACCCATATATGGTGACCTCCTTTCAAATAAGATACATTTAAAATATTCTCACTTAAATTATTTGTTTGGACAAACAGGTAATCTTATAAAGATGTATGTAATAAAGTTGAACATCAATCTTTACTTCTCTGCAAAAAAACTGAATCGTTAGTTGAACAAGCACCCAGTTAAATATTGATATGAATTGTTCCATCTGATTTAACTGTAACCAATGGATACTCAGGAGAGTTTTCACCAGTAAGAATACTTTCTTTATCTAGAATTTTTGATAGGCTTTTCATAAATTTAAATACCGCAATAACTACAGTTATACTTTTAACTTCTTTTGGATCAATATCAAATTCTATTTCATCTTCTGAAAAGAAATGGCAATTAATCAAAACACCATTAATGTTAATAGACATTAAAATATGGTAGTCATTATCTTTTAAAAAATGGGCATCATCGGTTTCTTCATACTCCGTTTCTTGTCCATCCTTGTAATAAACAATATCCCAAGGAGAAGTGCGAATCCAATCAAAAAATTTTTGCCAATCGGTTAAATCAACGTCAACAATATAAATATCCCTTAGACTTCCATCCTTGAAAAATACTTTATCCAAAACCTCTTTTGTAATTTCTGTTTAATAAGTCCCAATAATATGATTATTTCATTTGTATTTTACCACTTCTTCTTGAACTAAACTGCCCGTTAGCCATCCATGAAGCGCAAAAATCAGCGCTTCACCACAGAGAATGAAAATGGATTCCCCTGTCTATACTGTTTCTACGGCTGGCGAAAAAGGTCGATACACTATGGTGCCATAGAGCCCATCCGGTAGTCTGACTCCAACGTAGTTAAATTCCAGAAACAAATCAGGGCTTCGGCTCTGATTTATTTTTTTGATAAAACCTGTCCTTTTTTCGACTTCATCCATATATAAAAAGTGAATGAATTTATAAAGAGTCTCAAGAAAGGGATGGTAATAATGGCAAGGTATCGCGTGGTTTACACTCAATTTTGGGATGATCCGAAGGTTGTGGAGGAAATGACGCCGGAGGATAAGTATGTGTTTCTTTATTTGTTGACGAATAAAAATACGAAACAAATCGGGATTTACACGATAACAAAAAGACAAATGGCTTTTGATACAGGGTATTCGCAAGAGGCCATTCAAAGTATCTTGGAGCGCTTGATCAATAAGCACAAACTTTTGAAATATAACCAGGAAACTCGGGAAATCGCTGTTAAGAATTGGGGAAAATTTAATTTTATTCGCGGCGGAAAACCGGTGGAGGATTGCGTGAGAAGCGAATTAGAAAAGGTAAAAGACTTACAGCTCATTGGGTATGTAGGGGAACGTATTCGAAATGTAAAGATGAGGAAGTTATTCGAATCATATGCTGATTCTTCTTTTGAATGGTCTAAAAACGAGTCAGATGATCTATCGAATCATGACAGTCTGGACGATACGTCCACGATACGGGGACAAAAAGAAAAACAAAAAGAAAAAGAAAAAGAAAAAGAAAAACAACTACTAAGTAGTCGGTGTGATCAGGTGTTTGATTTTTATCAACATAATTTTGGCGTACTATCGCCATTTATCACAGAAGAAATTGGAGATTCTGTAGACGAATTTGGGGAACTTCTTGTGATAGAGGCTATGAAAATATCATTATCTGTCGGTAAACGAAATTGGCGGTATACATATGGGATTTTGAAAAGGTGGCGTGACGAACGGGTGAACACGCTGGAAGATGTATGGGCGTTGGAGAAGGAGTTTGAACAGCGGAAAAAGGGTCCAGCTATGACAGAAATGAGCCCCAATGTACCAAGTATTTATCAGCATAATCCGTCAGAGGGGGAGGAGTGACATGACTGTCGAAAAAGCGCTGCTTGGCTGTATGCTGAAGGAGAATTTTTACATAGGGAATAGTGTGATCAGGCCTGAACAATTTGAAGACCATCGTCATCAAGCACTTTATAGGGAAATGCGTCTTTTGCATGAAAAAGGCAGGAGCGTGGACATCATTACGCTCACGACAACCGTGGATATGGAACCGTTCGGAGGAATCTCCTATCTTTACGATCTACAATCGTATGCCAATCCGAAAAAGTTTGATGAATATGAGCAGCTCCTTCTTGACCAATGGAAGGAGCGGGAGAAGAGAAATATTTTAACACGGGCAAAAGAGGAGGACTGGGGAATCCAGCAAGTGATTCAGACGTTACATCTCATTGATGAAGCGAGAATGGATGACCATTTGTCCATTTCAACAGCATTGGCTGATATTTATGAAGCACCATGGCAGGAAGGGAAGCAAACAAAAGGGATTCCTGCGGGGATTAAGCGTTTGGATCAAATGACGAATGGTTTTCAAGCGGGGGAGCTGACGGTCATTGCTGCTAGGCCATCCATGGGAAAAACAGATGTGATGCTCCATTTTGCGAAAGAAGCTGGCTGGCATGGGTATCTTCCCATTATTTTTTCACTCGAGATGCCTACTCAAAGCTTGGTACAAAGGTTAATCGCCTCCACAGGGGGGATCAACCGCATCAAATTACGAAACCCTTTTCAAAGTCTTAGTTTGGAGCAAAAGGAAAAATGGACGGACATTATCGGGCGTATATCCAAGACAGATATGCAGATATTTGACGGCGCCAGGCAAACAATCGCTGAGATGAGGGCGAAAACGAGAAAGCTGATTCATCAATTTCCTGAACCAAAACCGATCATCATGATTGATTATTTAACGTTAATTCGCCCAAACCAGGATTATGGCGGAAACATGCACATGCAAGTGACGGAAATTTCTCGGGAATTGAAGATGCTCGCCAAGGAAATGAACTGCCCCGTTCTCTTGCTTGCCCAATTAAATCGAGCGGTGGAGCAAAGGCAAAATAAACGACCTCTCATGTCGGACATCCGTGAATCGGGAAGTGTCGAGCAAGATGCGGACGTCATTATTTTCCTCTACCGTGATACGTACTATGATCTGGCCTCAGACCAGAAACAGCTGGAGCTGATTATCTCCAAAAACCGCAACGGCCCAGTCGGAACTGTTTTTGTAAACTATAATCAATTTACAGGGAGAATGGATGATGCCGACGATTGAAGCTCTTTATGAAGATGCCATGCGCTATGAGGAGCATGTCCTTGCTCATTACATTTTGTGCTTAATTCAAGAGGGGAAAATATCATTGGATGATGAGGATTCTGTTTTGTTTGAAGTTCAGCCAGATATGGAGAAATTGACAAACATGATTGAAAACAATTATCTTCGTTTTTGCGAGATTCATATGTATGCACTTAAGGTGGGGGAGCGGAAATGGGCTTTTATTTTTGCTGAAAGTGAAGAAGAAGCGAAAATACATTTGTGGCGAACGACGGGACGAAGGGCATTGAATTGTCGTGAAATGGCTCCGGATGAAGAGGTATTCATCGCTAATCGCTTTATAAGTTTTCGTGAATGGAAAAAGGAACAAAAGGAATTTCCTTGTTTGGTTGGATATTGCTGAAGGAAAGTGCCAGAAACGGCCGTCTTGACCCTTTCATGGAACGCGTTTTCTTAGGAAAGTGCAGAAACGGTTGTCATGAACCCTTCATGAAGCGTGTTTTCTTAGGAAAGTGCGAGAAACGGTCGTTATGATACTTTCATGGTGCGCGTTTTCTTTGTACTGTGCCAAAATCGCGATTTATTTAACGGAATTTTAAAAATAGTTTGAAAGTAGTAGTTAATTGCTTTACGATACGAGTAAAGTAGGTTTTCCAAATGAGAGAAGTGAGTTTTTTTAGTGAAAAAATCATATTTACCCTATTGTGTGTTCGTGTTCCGGATGTTCATCGGCGGACTAATCTGCCTAATATGATTGCCATCAAAATGGACCTGGAAGGAGTGGCTGAAATGTGCTGCATCGCTGGAGTTGGGGGCGATGTCTTGAAACGTTGGGAGACAAGGGATTGGAAATATGAAATTCATTCAAATAATATATATTATGAAAAGGGATTTTATTATGGATAGAGGACACAAGAAGAAATAGGCGGAAGAGGGGTTTTCATTTGGCTATTATATTTACGATGCTGATCTTAGGAATACTGTTAGGATTTATCGGGGCTGGCGGGGCTGGATTTATTATTGCGATTTTGACATTGATGTTTCATATCCCAATACATACGGCGTTGGGTACATCTTTAGCGGCAATGGCATTTACCTGTCTATCAGGTGTGGTCAGTCATTACCGCGAAGGCAATATCGTGTTAAAGGCGGGAATCGTTGTCGGGGCATTTGGTGCCATTGGCGCCTTTTTTGGCTCGATGATTGCCGCGATTATCCCTACTGCGCAATTGCATTGGTTCACTGGGGGCATACTGATTTTTTGTTCGATATTACTCGTTTTCCGATTATTTCTATTAAAACAGCCTTCAGCCGTGCAGGAGGCCTCAGCTGCTTCAGAAAATAATTACGGATTTTGGATTCGAGCAATTACTCTGGGGCTGCTTTCCGGTCTGATGGCAGGGTCTTTCGGCATCGGAGCTGCACCATTTATCCAGCTTGGATTAATGATCTTTTTAGGATTATCAGTCCGTCACTCCGTCGGAACCACGATGCTGGTCATGCTTCCAATCGCGATTGGCGGCAGCCTTGGATTTAGTACGGGCGGATATGTTGATGTGATTCTTCTTATACAAATATTAGTCGGTTCGATGACTGGTGCCTATATTGGCGCGAAATTCACCAACTTTGCCCCAAAATCAGTTTTAAAAATATCGATGATTTCAACGCCCGCAGTAGCTGGGCTTTTACTCCTCTTGGGCTAATAAAATGCGATTTATTTTGGCTATGGTGTTAGTCTCATAGTCAGGTAGGTTTTACTAAGTTAGGGGATTTGCTACATTCAATCGGAAAGAGGCAGGAATATGAAAAATCCCATAGTCATAGAAGGGAGATATATAGTTTGTCAGTTTATAAGCTTTAGAGAATACTAAGTTAAGGATGGTTGCAATTACCTAATCAGGAACAGAAGAAAAACTACCCAAATTATGTCATAATTAATACAAGAGAGTATGGATATTGAATCTAAAATACTAGAACTAAAGGTATTGCTCTTTAGGAGGTTTTTCTTGAATGACTAGTGCAGTGGTGACAAAGCAAACTTGGATGAGTTTTGTACAAGAAGGTTCTATCGATGAACGAAATTTGTCATATGAAATTCTCCAGTCTTGGCAATTATGTAGACAACATAACGTAAATCCGTATGATGGAGTTGCCACGAAAATTTTAAATAGAGAAGACTTTGAAAAAAAAATGAAAGAGAATCAACTATTGATCAGTTTGACGAAACAGACTCTTCCACAATTACAAAGATTTTTAAAGGCTTCCAATTATGTAACCATTTTAACGGACTCTGACGGATGTATTTTGTATAGAGCGGGTGAAAGTTCCATTGTAAATGCAGCAGAGCGTATTTCCTTTAAAGAGGGAGTAACATGGATTGAGGAGGAAGTAGGTACAAATGCGATTGGGTTGGTAAAGAGATGGCTAAAACCGATAAACGTTAATGGCTATGAGCATTTTGCTAGAGCCTCTCAATCTTGGAACTGCTTTGCCGCTCCGATTCTAAATCAAAATCAAGAACTGTTAGGGGTGCTCAATATTTCAAGCATGACTTCTATTCAGATACTCTTTCTATTATATGTTCATGGGATAAAACCATTTGTGCTTTATCGCCTCAACTCATTCCTAATTATCAAGGTTTGATAGGTTTATCGCTTACAGAAGTAGATAAAGAAGATTTAAACCTATCAAATACACTTATTCCCATCTTAAAAGAAAATAGAGTGATTGGTTACCGCATTCCGATTATGGAGGAAGAAGAACAAACCATACCTTTGAGATTTGATGGAGTTAAAGGAGTAAGTAAAAAATATCACGATCTGTTAAAAGAAGTAGAAAAAGTGGCTCCCACAGAAGCTCCTGTTCATATACTTGGTGAAACAGGTGTGGGAAAAGAAATAATTGCAGAGGCCATTCATCATAATAGTCATCGTTCAACAGGTCCTATTGTTAAGGTAAATTGTGCTGCTATTCCTGAACAGTTGTTAGAAAGTGAACTTTTTGGTTATGAACCAGGTGCCTTTACAGGAGCTAATAAAAAAGGCTTCAAAGGTAAATTTGAACAAGCAGACGGTGGTACTCTGTTTCTTGATGAGATTGGCGATATTTCTCAATCGATGCAAAAAGCTTTATTGAGAGTTCTTCAGCAAAAAGAGTTAACGCGTTTAGGTGGTACAGATGTCAGGAAGGTAAATGTCCGTCTCATTACAGCGGCCAATATCGATATAAGAGATTTAGTGAAACAAGGAAAAATGAGAGAAGACTTTTTTTATCGAATTTACGTGTATCCTATGACCATTCCTCCATTACGCGAAAGAAAAGAAGATATAAAAAGTTTAATAGAAAACTTTTTTCTGAAAGAACAATGGTTTCCGCGTTGGAGAAAAAGGTTAATCAGTATTTTTACAAAGGGTCAATGGCATGGGAATGTTCGTGAATTAAAAAATTCACTCGAACGATGCAAACTACTATATGCATATAAAGTTCCTACAGATGATGAATTGTTACAATTGACATCAACTTTGGATGAAATATCATTAACAAATACTTATACACAAGTGAATAACTTTAGAGAAGAAGTAGAAATCAACAAGATTAAAGACGCACTCATCAAATATAAGGGGCATGTATCCAATGCAGCAAAGGAATTACAAATATCGAGAGCCACTTTATATCGAAAGATGAAAAAATATGATTTGTAATCATAAAGATAGAATCAGTTGGATTTCATTCCGCGGATCTTATTTATTTCGAGAGATATTTTTTAGACCAGCCACTTATAGTGAGACAAAGCGAGTCGATATGAGACAAAATGAAACAATTTGAGAAAAGTTGTTTCATTTTGTCTTTATTTTTTTATAAAAAAGGAGTTAGAAACTATATCAATGTAGTAATTTTGAAGTTGGCACGAAATTTGCATTATAGAAGTGTGTAGCAAAAATACACCAAAGAATGACGTAAGATAGGGGATGGGCTGAATGAAAGCATTAAGATGGCATAACGCAAAAGATTTAAGACTAGACAATATTGATGAACCGGTAGCAAAAAAAGGGGAAGTAAAAATTAAAGTGGAGTGGTGTGGAATTTGTGGTAGTGATTTACATGAATATACCGCAGGTCCTATTTTTATTCCAGCGGAAACACCACATCCATTAACGGGTGATAAAGCTCCTATTGTCATGGGACATGAGTTTTCTGGACAAGTTGTTGAAGTCGGTGAAGGGGTATCAAAGGTACAAGTGGGTGACCGAGTTGCAGTAGAACCAATTTATTCTTGTGGAGAATGCGAAGCTTGTAAACAAGGAAAATATAATCTTTGCTCGAAAATGGGATTCTATGGCCTGGCAGGAGGCGGAGGCGGATTTTCTGAATTCACTTCTGTGCCAGAACATATGATTCATAAGCTTCCGGAAAATGTATCTTATGAACAAGGGGCACTCGTGGAGCCATCAGCTGTTGCTCTTCATGCTGTTAAACAAAGTAAAGTCCAAGTCGGCGATAAAGTAGCTGTTTTTGGAACGGGCCCAATCGGTTTATTAGTTATTGAAGCATTAAAAGCAGCGGGTGCAGCAGAAATTTATGCAGTTGAATTATCTGAACAACGCAGACAAAAAGCAGAAGAACTAGGCGCGATCGCGATTGATCCGAATAATGGTGACGTTGTAGAGCAAATCCACCAGCTAACAAATGGTGGAGTGCATGTTTCATTTGAAGTGACTGGAGTACCGCCAGTTTTAACACAAGCCATTAACTCTACGAAATTCAACGGAGAAACTATGATTGTAAGTATTTTTGAGAAGGAAGCATCCATTCATCCTCAAAATATCGTTCTAAAGGAACGTTCAGTAACGGGGATTATCGGATATCGTGATGTTTTCCCAGCCGTCATCAGTTTAATGGCACAAGGATACTTCCCTGCAGATAAACTCGTAACGAAACGCATCACGCTTGATGAAGTAATTGATGAAGGCTTCGAAGGTCTACTAAAAGAAAGAAACCATATAAAAATCTTAGTAAAAGCTGAATAATTGTTTGAGAAGGTATCTATCTTCGAATTAAATTTAGCATCAAGATTCTAAATATGAAAAAAAGATGATATGAACGGCACCCCTAATTTTAGCTCTGTCTAATATTAGGAGGTGCTATTCTTAAACAAATAGATCGTTTATGTTCATTCTCTTGCTTGTATGCTAGGTTTAATTTTTCCACGACTTCTTCTGAAGAAATCTCACCGTGAATTTCTTTTTCCATTAGATTAGATATTAATGGACTAGGCTCAAATGGCCCATCGATTTGATTTATATTTTGAGCAAATTCCCAGGATTTTCATCTAGCCTCTAAATTCTTATTTATGCAAATTTATTACACGACAACTCATTGTCCAACTGTTATTTTATGCTTTTCCCCCATTTTTATTTTTTGAGAGAATGATAGACTTTTAGGCAATGTAATGGATGCAAAACTAGCAAGAATGGCAAGGATCCCTGCAGCACCAAACGAAATGAAATGAGTTCCGAACACTTCGAATGCCCAGCCTCCCATGAATGACCCGATGGCTGCACCGATTTGATGCCCTACAAAATAGGCGAATCCGTTTAACATTCCGAGTAACCGCACTCCGTATAAGTCACCTAAAATCGCTGTGGACATAGCAACGGAACCGGCCCATACCAACCCTCCAATAAAGGAAACGAGAAAGAGCTGCCAGGTAGTCATCGATAAAACGAGAGCGAAAAATCCAAGTCCGCGAACAAAATAGATGATAAATAAAAGATTTTTCCGTGGAAAACGGTCCGCAAGCTGCGCTAAAAACAATGTGCCAATAATGGCAACAATCCCGATCATCCCTATCCCAAACGAAGCGGTCATGGGTGAAAAATGATGATCGATCAACATCGGCACCCCATGGGAACCTAATAGATTCATCCCAAATCCACAAGCAAATAAACTAAAAATAATTTTCCAATATGTCTTTGTCATTAATGCATCCTTAAATGTGATGGCTGGTTCTTCCCGGCTAATTTTCTCGCCAGCGGCTCCCATACCGTCAGCCCCAGCCGGAACATCTTCCCTCATTATTAAAATGGCTGATGGAAGGACAAGGATGATAAATATTCCACCAAATAGTAAGAGGGTGTTCTGCCAGCCGACAAGACCAATCAGCCAGGTTTCAGCGGGCGTCATTACGGCAATCCCCGCCATTGCCCCGGTCGTTAAATAAAAAAGTGCCTTCCCTCTCTGACGGACAAACCATTTACTAATAATGGGCGATAACGTAATACTACTTAAAAAAGAAAGTCCAATCGACAGGAACACACCGAATGATAATAGAAACGAAAGCATCCCGTTGGAGTTAACCGTCCATACAATCGAAATACATACAATGGCTAATCCTATCAATAATACAAAACGTGTATGAAAAGTTTTTAATAGAATTCCAGCTAGCAACATGCCGATCCCATAAACAATCATTCCAGCTGAAACAATCAGCGAAAATTCCGTGCGAGATAACTTTAAATCCTCCATAATCGGATTGACAAAGGGACCGATGCCCATTCGCAAGCCAGTAGTAAGCAACACAATGACGGAAGCAGCGATCACAATATACCAGCCAAAATAAAGGCGATTATTTTTATCCATGTTGTACTCCCATTTCAATTTTTTTTGCAAATACTTAAGCAAACCCTTCATGGCGAGTTTTTTCATAAAGGTCCAACAAAACGAGT